>JAHEMP010000009.1:2500-22830 GCA_024643585.1 Crocinitomicaceae bacterium
CTAGATTTTGAGCAATCTGATCAATTGAATTCACTTCGCTTTGACTAACGCTCCCATCGGCTTTTGCTATACCATATAAATAATGAATCAATTGAAGTCTAACTTCTGGCTCTAATCGCAATCGAATATCGCTGCATATTTTTTGAAGCGGTATATTTCCCTCATCTAAAAATCGTTTTAATGTTTGAAGGTGACTTGCTGAAAATTGCGCCCCAAATTGACGTGAAAAGAACTCCTTTACATAATCCAACTCGACTTTAAGAACTTTTCCATCGGCTTTCATAACCGCTGCAGACAATGCCATAAGCATCGTAGGAAAGTCATTTGTCGACGTTTGCTGACGATAAAAATTGAAAATATCCTCAGAAGAACGCTGTTGGCGAGGGTCAAATCCCTGCTTTTTTAGTCGCTCCATGGTGACTTGGTAGTTATCGATAAATGTTCCGACAATAAAACCAATTATTCCACCAAGGAAACTTCTTCCTAATAACATGAAGCCAGCAAAGGCCAATATCCACTTGTACAAATCCTTCTCTTTTAAGTTTATAAAAAAAACGGGGTGAAACACACCCCGTTTTATCATCGACAAATATATTTAGACTAATTCGATATTACGTTCAATAAAGGAGTTTAAAGCTTCACCTTTTAACATTCCTTGAGAAAGCATAGCCAAATCAGCTAGTTGCTTTAATTTTTGAGCTTGAACCTCTTTCGATTCTGTTGCAAGCTCGGTAACTTTTGGATGATTCCCATTGACAACTAAATTGTACATCTCCGGAAATGCTCCAAACATTCCTCCGCCTCCCATTTTTTGTTGCTCCATCATTCGACGAATAAACTCTGGTTGGGTTATTAGTATCGGACCTTCAGTTTCTGACATACTTTCAAATTGAACTGAAAACTTATCTTTTGCAATAAAACCTTCCATCACTTCTTTCAAAGATTCTTCTTGCCCTTTTTCTAATTTTGAAGGAAGCTCCTCGTCTTTCTTGATTAATTTATCTAGTGTATCCGCATCTACTCGGGCGAAAGAAATATTCTCAAACTCAGCCTCTAATTTACTAATCCAATGCGGCGCCAATGGTCCAGCTAATTCAATAACATCGTACCCTCTTTCTTTTGCTTTTTTCACATAGGAAAACTGCTCTTCAAATGAGGTTGTATATAATAGGACTGTTTTTCCATCTTTATCAGTTTGCAGGGCAGCTGTTTTTTCCTTGTATTCTTCCACCGTAAAATATTTGCCTTCTTCATTTTGAACCAGGGCGTAACCTTTGGCTTTCTCAGCAAATTTATCATCCGACAACATACCATATTGAACAAATAATTGCAAATCTCCCCATTTTGATTCAAAATCTGTTCTGTCTTTTTTGAACATGTCACCTAATTTATCTGCTACCTTCTTCGTTATGTGAGAAGAGATTTTTTTCACGTTGCTATCGCTTTGCAAATACGATCGTGAAACGTTTAGTGGGATGTCTGGTGAATCAATAACACCGTGAAGCAAAGTCAAAAATTCTGGGACGATTTGTTCAACACTGTCCGTAATGAATACTTGATTGCTATATAAATTAATCTTGTTTCTTTGAACTTCGACATTTTCCTTGATTTTTGGGAAATACAAAATACCAGTCAAGTTGAAAGGATAATCCACATTCAAATGAATATTGAATAATGGACTTTCGAACGTTGAAGGATACAATTCTCTATAAAAGTCATTGTAATCCTCCTCTGTTAAATCGATTGGTGCTTTGTTCCAAGCCGGATTTGGATTGTTTACTTGGTTTTCAACCTCGGTAGAAACTCTTTTTACTTTGCCGTTTTCATCCTTTTCTCCAGATGGGTCGTCAATGT
The DNA here is from genome assembly GCA_024643585.1 of Crocinitomicaceae bacterium. Classification (GTDB taxonomy): domain Bacteria; phylum Bacteroidota; class Bacteroidia; order Flavobacteriales_D; family Crocinitomicaceae; genus UBA2040. The sequence goes on from JAHEMP010000009.1 coordinate 4,355, forward strand.
ATTCAGTCTTAGTACCGAAAATAACGGGAATTGGTAAAAACTTGCAATATTTATCCAATATTCCACTAATTCTATTTTTTTCTAAAAATTCAAGAGAATCGTCAGCAATATGCAAGACAATATCCGTTCCTCTTTCTTTTTTATCAATTTCACTCAAAGTAAAAGTTGGCGTTCCATCACTTTCCCACTGAACCGCTTTGACTCCCTTTTTATGCGATAAAGTTTGAATTTGAACTTTTTGAGCTACCATGAATGCTGAATAGAACCCCAGTCCGAAATGACCTATAATTTGTTCCGCTCCTTCTTTGCCTTTGTACTTTTCAACAAATTCCTCAGCTCCCGAAAATGCGATTTGATTAATGTATTTATCAATCTCTTCATCCGTCATTCCAATTCCGCGATCGCGAATAGTCAACGTTTTTGCATCTTTATCTATAACCACGTCAACGCGCAAATCACCTAGCTCTCCTTTAAATTCACCATTCTTTGCAAGCACTTTAACTTTTTGAGAAGCATCAACTGCATTGGAAACTAATTCTCTCAAGAAAATTTCATGATCAGAATACAAGAAACGTTTGATAATTGGGAAAATATTCTCTGTTTGAACATTTATTTGACCTGTTTTCATTTTATTATTTTTTTGTTTCATCTGTTTCAATCTTTATGCCAATTGAGGAATACTGCCACTTTGTCTTTTTGATTAGACAAAGTGTCGTATATGTATTGTCATTTTATAACTTTGGACTTGACTTGAATATCATGATATTACTTTCTATTTTCTTAATTTATAGCCTGCCTCTGATTTATATGGTTAGAAACAGGACCACCCGTTGGGAGAAATTAATGATAATTGCTGGTTGGGGGATCAAAATCACAATTGGCGCGGCCTTTATCTATGCTTACACTCATCACTATGGAAAGGGCAAATTAAGTGAAGATTCTGGCGCCTATTTTCATGAAGCTGAACTATTGTTGAACATTAAAAATAATAATTCAAAAGATTATTATTCGATTCTTTTGAACCTTAAATCGTCCGAAGAATTGATTTCCAAGTATTTTGCAGGAGTTCCAAATTCAAGATTTTCAAGACAATCTTCTGGTATTAATGATACTCGAATGCACATTAAATTTATCTCTGTTTTAATGTCTGTAGTTGGCACCAACCATAAGGTATTGTTTGGAATTTTCTTTTTCCTTTCCTATTTAGGTTTTGTAATTCTATGGCTCAAAACAAAAGAACAACTAAAATTAAATAGTCTATTTGCATTTTGTTTGCTCTTACTGCCTCCTAGTTTGATTTTTTGGACTTCGAGTAATTTAAAAGAACCTCTTTTCATTTTAGGGCTTTGCCTTATCGCGGCTTCTTTTTTTAATTATCAAAAACGCTATTCAAAGAAAATACTCTTGGCGCTTGGTTTCATTCTTCTCCTCCTTTTCAAACCCATTTTGGTTGCTATTCTCTTCACTAGTTGGGGTGTGGTTTTACTTTTTGATAGAATCATAATTACAAAGCAATGGCGTTACCTATATGGATTAGGTCTTATAATTACTGTCCTATTCATTTTTTCTGTGCCACAAAAAGCATTAAAAATTATTTCCGACAAACAATTTGATTTTATTAATGTTGCCCGTGGCGGAATTCAAGTTCAAGGAGATTCTTCCTTCTATTATATAAACACTAGTGAAATCGAAAATTTAAAAATTATTGATTCCATAGTTTACATACAATCTCCAATTCCTGCATTATCGAATTTGTTCGGGAAAATCAGAAAAGAGAAAAAAGTAATTTTAAGACCCCATCATGAAAAATTAAAACTGGTTTATTTTCAAGCAAAGGGTGGAAGTTATTTTGAAATTAATCCAATCGACAATAGTTTTTACAACCTTTTCAAATCAGTTCCAGAAGCTATTTTAAATGCTTTTTTTAGACCTTTTATTTGGGAGAATGAAATGGACTTCTATTTAGCCATTCTTTTCATAGAAAACTTATTCTTTTTTAGCCTTTTACTCTATTCACTGTTCGTCTGGAAAAAAGTAAAAAAGAATCACCTTAATCTATTTTTTGTAATCATTTTATCTATACTTTCATTGTCGATTTTGATTGGATTAACAACACCAATTAGTGGTGCTCTAATTCGTTACAGAATTCCAATACAACTTTTGATTATTATTTTATTCTTAATGACGCAATTTAAAAAGGAACATGCAAAATAAGTATGTGTTTATAACAGGGGCAACCTCTGGAATTGGCAAGGCTTCTGCTGAAATTTTTCATAAAAATGGATACAATCTAGTTCTGACTGGAAGAAGGAAGGAAAGATTAATTGAGCTAAAAGAAAAGTTAAAAACTAACAATAATTCTTCCGTAGAGATTTTAGAATTTGATGTTCGAAGTTATGATGAAACGGAGAAAGCTATTAAGTTATTGTCGATTGATATCAAAAAAAATATAAGCATATTAATTAATAACGCCGGTTTAGCTGTTGGTAAAGGTCCCATTGATACGGGCTTACTTGATGACTGGAATAGAATGATAGACACCAACATTAAAGGCGTATTGCATGTTAGTAAAGAATTACTTCCTTTTATGAAAGAAAATAGGAGTGGTCATATAATTAACCTTGGTTCAATTGCAGGTAAAGAAGTTTATCCTGGGGGCAACGTTTACTGTGCAACTAAACACGCAGTAGATGCGTTATCTAAAGCAATGAGAATAGACCTTCTTCCTTATTTTATTAAAGTGACAAATATTGCGCCCGGTGCTGTGGAAACAGAGTTCTCTGAGGTGCGTTTTAAAGGCGATAAAGATTTGGCTTCCAAAACATACGAAGGCTTTTCACCATTGATGGCTGAGGATATTGCTGAAAGCATCTATTTTGCAGCCAGCAGACCTGCACATGTTACAATTAACGACTTAACTATCATGCCAACCGCGCAGGGTAGCAGTCAAAATTTATTTAAACAATAATCTATGAAATTATTTCTATCCTTAACATTTTTATTTGTTTTTCTCTCCCAAGCCAATGCTACCCATATTTTGGGTGGAGAAATTTATTATGATTCTTTGGGGAATGATAATTACAAGATAACAATTGTGCTTTACAGGAATTGCAATTCCGGAACCCAATTCGACCAGACTCTTGGTTACACCGTATTTAACATGAATAATACACAATACAATCAGTATTTCATCACAAATCCTTTTATTTCAAGTGTGCCGCCTCCAAATGACCCATGTATTATTCCTCCTTCGGGACTGTGCACAGACAGGGCAATTTATGTCGACACGATAACGCTTCTTCAAAATCCAATGGGATATTATATTTCGTATCAAAGATGCTGCTGGGCAAATAATATTCAGAACATGATCTCCCCAGGAAATAATGGATTGACATTGACCTGTCTCATTCCAAGTACTGTGCAAACGCCAATTTTAAATCAAGCGGCTCGATTCAACAATGAACCACCTTTGTTGCTCTGTTCAGATGTAGAATTGGATTTTGACCACAGTGCAACAGATCCGGACGGTGATTCATTACGCTATTACTTATGCGATCCTCAAAATCATCCTCAAGGTGGCGGAATAGACCCACAACCTGAAGTTGTTGGACCCTATTTACCAATTGCATGGGAAGTCGGTTTTAATGCTTTTCAACCTTTCGGAGCGTCCTCAACTATAACCCTCGACTCCTTAACCGGTCAAATGACAATTACACCGACAATTATTGGAAATTTCATGACAGGCGTTTGTGTTGAAGAATACAGAAATGGTGTCCTTATTAATTTAAAAAATCGAACGTTTAATTTTCAAGTATTGGCCTGTGATCAAGTAATTCCATTTGCAATTGCTTCGGAAATTGATGGAATACCCGTTAATGGTGGCTCATCATTAGTGGAGGATTGCGGTGAGCAATTCGTATATTTTAGCCGAACAAATGCAGATAGTGTGCTTGTAATTGAAATTCAAGTTTCTGGAACCGCTACCAATGGTGTAGATTATCCTTTCATTCCCAATTCATTAACTATGCAACCCGGCACTTTCAATGATACTGTTTCCTTCACTCCCTATTTTGATGGATTGATTGAGCCAACAGAAAATTTAAATGTATTATTTCTATACTACGATATTTGCACAGGGACATATGACACATTGGAATTGAATATTGATATTATTGACTATCAGTTGATGACAATTTACAATCCCGTAGATAGTGTTAATATTTGCCCGGATACGCCAGAAAATGCTTATTTATCAACGGTTGTCACCAGTGGAATTGCACCTTTTTCCTACTTCTGGCATGCCGATCCAAATGAATTTTATCCCGATCAAGCAAATATAACGGTAGGACCTGATCACATTACAGAATTCGTTCAACCTTATTATGCTACTGTTACCGATGGCTGTGGAAAGCAAATTGTATCTGATACTATTTTAGTTTACAATCAATGTCCGATTATCGTACCTAATGTCGTTACGATAAATAGCGACGGCGTAAACGAAGTCTTTATCATTAAGAATCTTAAAGATTATCAAACTATTAAATTGCGTATTTACGACCGTTGGGGAGAAACTTTATATGAATCTAGCGATTACCAAAACGATTGGGCTGTAACGAATAAAGATGGTAGTCCTTTAATGGATGGCGTTTATTTCTATACAGCAGAGGTTATAGACGATATAAAATATACGTACGACGATCAAGAAAAAACAAAATACCAAGCACAAGGATTCTTCCATGTTCTGGGGAACTAATTGCTAAAATCACGATATAAAAAAAGCGACTTGGAAATCCAAGTCGCTTTTTTGTTTCAAGAGTATTTCTTAATGACCATGTCCTTCATTTGCACCTTCACCAAGTACATTTCCTTTTATAGTTAATACAATTGGTGCTCCAACATTATTGGTAACCGTAATAGTTTTTTCAAACGGTCCGACTCTGTTTGTATCGTATTTTACAGAAATTTCATCTGATTTTTTAGGCATGACAGGTGCTTCTGGCTTTTTAGCCGTGGTACAACCGCAACTTGTTTGAACATTTTGAATCAAAACAGGCGTCTTTCCAGTATTCTTAAATTTAAAACTGAACATATCATCGGTTCCTTTAGGGATGTCTTTTCTTTCGATGACCAGCGTTTCAAATGTAATAGGTTGTACCTCTTTTTTGTTCGATGCTTTCTTTTCAGTTTTTGCTTGCTCCGTTTTCTTTGTAGTTTCAGTTTGCGCATTGGATGCCAATGCAAAACCAACTGCCAATACTATCAATATACCCTTTTTCATGTTTTCTAATTTTTTACTTCAGCAATACTACAATTAAATAATGTCGCTTGTAAAAAATTAACAAAAAATTATTTGGAATGTTCTATTGATCTTTGAAACGATATAGGATACGAAAAGCACTTCGGATTAACCAACCAGTTTAATAAACGGATTTTACATCGTTCGCATATGTCTCCACAACGTCTAAAATAGAATTAAAAGTCTTGGCTCTTATTTTATCGAATTCCGTTTTTTTGAACCACTTTACTTTCGTTATTCCTTCTTCTGCTTGAGCGACAATTTCCTTAGGCCCGTCGTAATTTAAAGCATACCAATACGTTTTTTTAATTTTTGGTTTGCCCTTTAATTTATAGGTATGATAGGTTACGGTAATTAATTTATCTATCGTCGGATTCATTATACCGCACTCCTCTTCTATTTCACGAACAGCGCCAATTTCAGGCGTTTCGCCTTCGTCCAATTTTCCTTTTGGAATATCCCAAAATCCATTTCTTTTAATAAACAAATAACGATCTTCTCTTTGAACGATTCCACCGGCAGCTTCGATAAAATCAAAACCTGAAAACAATTTTGCGAAAGTACTTTCTGGATTGTCGGTCACAACATAAACGGGACAAGCTAATTTAACTTTTTTTGAGAAAGCAAAAATAGCTTGCTGAATTCCTAAAATGTTCTCCGAGTGGATGTAAACTGCATTTGGCAAAATTTCGCCATGCTCTTCTACGATATAAAGAGGTGTGTTATCAATAAAAACTTTGTACATTTGCCGAATGATTTTAGACAATGATAGGGCGCTAAAGGTAGCAGAATTTTTATTACAAATCAAAGCAATAAAATTACAACCCAACGACCCGTTTACATGGGCATCAGGCATCAAATCGCCTATATATTGTGATAACAGAATATCACTTTCTTACCCAAATGTTCGCACATACATCCGACAATCGTATTGTGAAGCTTTGTTGGCACAATTCGGAAAACCAGACTTGATCGCAGGTGTCGCTACTGGCGGTATTGCCCAAGGCGCGTTGGTTGCGCAAGAATTAGGTTTGCCATTCGTTTACGTTCGTTCAGAGGCGAAAGCACACGGTATGGGAAATCAAATTGAAGGTTTCTACGAAAAAGGTCAAAAAGTTGTTGTTATTGAAGATTTAATTTCGACTGGAAAAAGTAGCATTCAAGCTATAAATGCCATGAAGGAAGCAAAACTAGATATTCTAGGATTGGTTGCAATTTTCACCTACGGTTTCCAAGAAGCACAAGACAATTTTGATAAAATCAAATGCCCTTTCGTTACCTTGAGCAATTATGATTTTCTTTTGGATGAAGCAATAAACCAGAAATTTATTACGAAAACAGAAGCAGAACAATTGTTGACTTGGAAATCCAATCCAAGAGAGTGGCTCGTTAATCAATAAAGAATGAAAATCAATAGTGATAAAGCAATTGTTTCGGCTTCAAGCGAAACTATTTTGGAATTTTTAAGCAATGCTGAAAATTTAATTCACTTGTTGCCGCAAGATAAAATTTCGGATTGGAAGGCGACAAATGAAGAATGTTCCTTCAAAGTTCAGGGTGGAATTGTAATTACCTTGGTTGAAAATGGAATGGAGGCACCCATCAAGTTGTTTTTAAAATCTGGAGAAAAATCTCCATTTCCTTTTACTTTAACGATTCATTTGGACCAAAAAGATTTGGCTACGGAAGGTTATATAGAATTCGACGGTGAGGTAAATATGTTTTTGAAAATGATGGTAGAAAAACCTTTGACTGCCTTATTTAATCACATGACAAGAGAATTACAAAATTGGTTCGGCGATAAGAATGCGTAGTCGGATCAGCTGTCTAGATTAAATTTCAACTCCTTGATGTCATACTCTTTTTTCCCTTCTGCCCTTTGAACAATCAACTGGCCATTTTCTGAAACACCCATTATTTCTCCTAAAAAGGGTCCATTTTCGTCGCTAAACGTTTTCAATTCTCGGTACCCCCACAAACTCTCGAAATATTCGTTTTCCAATTGAGAAAAGTGTTCTGTTTGGAAAATTTCAAAGTAATTGTTGAATTGCCAGAGCATGGCATCAAGAACCTCGCTTATGGGAGTAAAAACATGTGTTTCTAATTTGAAGCTCGTAGCGAATAGATCACCAAAATCGATCTGGTTAACGTTAAAACCAACTCCTACTATGGACGACTTTATACATTGATTTTTAAGTTGGTTTTCAATTAATATACCACCTATCTTTTTATTGTTCACCAAAATATCGTTAGGCCATTTTATTTTTGCTTCAACTCCTCTTTTTTTTAAGAAGGAAACAAGTGAAATACTCACAAAGCAATTTATAAATCTTTGGTTTATTAAAATTAAGTTGTCAAAAGCTAAAACGAAACTCATTTGAAGGTTCATTCCTGGTTCCGACTGCCAAACGGCACCTCTTTGTCCACGACCATTTGTCTGCTCGTCTGCCAAAATAACAGTTCCATGGGACAAATGACCCTCTTTCATCATATTGGCAGCATAATTGTTCGTGGAATCAACAGATGACAAATGTATCTTTGTATGACCAATATGTGACTCATTATTTTGGGATGCCAACATGCGTTAAATTTGGAACAAAAATAAAATATTAGATTAGATTTGCATCGCGTATAAAATTAAGAATGGCCAAAAAAAAAATTACATCAAAAATCCTTTGCGATTCTATCGTTGAAGGCATGCAGGAAAACAAAGCGAACGATATCGTTGTTTTAGATTTACGCGACATAGAAAATACAGTAACCGACTTTTTTGTTATTTGTAGTGGAGAGTCGTCTACGCAAGTGGATGGTATTACTTCTTCCGTTCTTCGACATACAAGAGAAGAAATTGGGGAAAAACCATGGCATACAGAAGGAAAAGGCACCAGTGAATGGGTTTTAATAGATTATGTAAGTGTTGTTGCGCATGTGTTTTATAAAACTGCGCGCTCCCATTACGATATTGAAGACTTATGGTCAGACGCAAAAAGAACAGACATACCGAATTTGAATTAAGAAATTATGGCAGAAAATAAAGATAATAAGAAAAGTCCCTTCTCCATTTATTGGCTTTACGCCATAATTGGGGTAGTTGTTATAGGAATACAATTGTACCTTGGGTCTAGTTCAACCTCCACGATCAAATCACAATCCACATTCTTCGAATTAGCGGAGAATGGATATGTTAAAGAAGTTCAAATTGTAAACAAGGCGAGAGTAGACTTTACACTTACTGAGGAAGGAAAAAAAGCCGTTCAATCTGCAGATTCTGGAGAAATGCTTTCAATGAAAAAAGCATTTAGTCAAGGCGGTCGAATGAAAAATCTAGATCCAAAATTCGAAATGGATATCGTCGATGCAGGAAACTTTGAATCTCGCTTAAATGACGTGAACTCATCTTTAAAATCACAAGGTAAAAAATCAATCCCGTACGAGCCGAAGGAAGAGATTAATTATTTCTCAAACATCATTGGCTTTTTACTTCCTATTATTATCATTCTTTTAATCTGGATGTTTGTAATGCGAAGAATGACAGGCGGCGGTGGCGGTGGCGGTGGCGGTCAGATTTTCAATATTGGAAAATCAAAAGCTCAAGTTTACGACAAAGGAAAATCGACTAACATAACCTTTAAAGATGTCGCTGGTTTGGAAGGCGCAAAAGAGGAGATTGAAGAAATCGTTGAGTTCTTAAAACAACCGAAAAAATATACCGATTTAGGTGCAAAAATTCCGAAAGGGGCCCTTTTAGTTGGACCTCCGGGAACAGGTAAAACCTTATTGGCAAAAGCTGTAGCAGGTGAAGCGCAAGTTCCATTCTTTTCGTTGTCAGGATCTGATTTCGTTGAAATGTTTGTTGGAGTTGGAGCTTCAAGAGTTCGTGACTTGTTCAAACAAGCTAAAGAAAAAGCACCGGCCATAATTTTTATTGACGAGATAGATGCTATTGGTAGAGCAAGAGGTAAAAACAATAGTTTTGGTTCAAACGACGAGCGCGAAAATACCTTGAATCAATTGTTGACAGAAATGGATGGTTTTGGCACCAATTCAGGAGTCATCATTTTAGCCGCTACAAACCGAGCTGATGTCTTGGATAGTGCTTTGATGCGAGCTGGACGATTTGATCGTCAGATTTATGTGGACATGCCTGATTTGAATGAAAGAAAAGAAATATTCCAGGTTCACCTAAAACCAATTAAATTGGAGGAAGGAATGGACATCGATTTCTTAGCGAAACAAACACCTGGCTTTTCAGGAGCTGATATCGCTAATTTATGTAACGAAGCAGCATTAATTGCGGCGAGAAAAACAAAAAAATTCGTTCAGAAACAAGATTTCTTGGATGCTGTGGATAGAATCATAGGTGGTTTAGAAAAGAAAAACAAAATCATTACGGTTGAAGAAAAACGTTCTATTGCTTTCCATGAAGCCGGTCACGCAACTACGTCATGGTTATTGGAACATGCTCATCCTTTAGTGAAAGTTACTATTGTGCCACGTGGTCAATCGCTAGGTGCTGCTTGGTACTTACCTGAAGAGAGAAGTATTACGACCAAAGAACAAATTCTAGACGATATGTGCTCTGCATTAGGTGGACGTGCAGCTGAGAAATTAATCTTTGGTAAAATTTCAACGGGTGCTTTGAGTGACTTGGAAAAAGTAACCAAGCAAGCGTATGCCATGGTGTCCATGTACGGTTTAAGTGATAAAATTGGTAATGTATCTTTCTACGATAGTCAAGGTCAAAATGGATTTACAAAACCGTATTCAGAAGACACAGCTAAAACCATCGACGAAGAGGTAAGTAAAATGATTGAGGAACAATATCAACGTGCCTTGACCATTTTAAGTGAAAACAAGGACAAATTAACTACCTTGGCAGAAAAATTGTTGACCGCAGAAGTAATTTTCAAAGAAGATTTGGAACTTATTTTCGGTAAACGAGCTTGGGAAAAAGAAGAATTGATCGAAAATCCAATTAAAAATGGGGTTGATAAATCTTTGGAAACGAATACTGTTGAAACGCCAGCTGAACCAAGTGAAGCTAGTGAAGGAGAGCCGTTGGCATAGTATATACCAAAGTCCAGAACCTTACACTGTTGAGATTTTTAAATTGAAACTTGAAGATGAAGGGATTCCTGTTATGATATGGGATGAGCGCTCTTCTTCATACAATGCGTTTGGTTATGTACATTTGCAAGTGAAAAGTGAATATAAAGAACAAGCCAAGGCAATAATTGACAATTTGAATGAATAACATTACCCAACGAGCCATTACAGGTTCTTTGTTTGTCTTTTTGGTCATCGCATCCTTGTGGTACGGAGACGTGTCCACTGTAATTTTATTCGGAATATTTACAATATTTGGTTTAATTGAATTTTATCAACTTTTCAATCAGCACGAAAGTGTCAAGGTAAGCTGGAAATTTGCCACAGCCGTTGGTTTTCTTGTTTTTAGCATTCTCTCCGCTTCGTTTATGGACTGGATTCCACTGATTTTTATTTTCTTTCTGTTCCCTATTTTGTTTTTAAATATGCTCATTGAACTTTGGAAAAAAGAGGATCAGCCCATTTATAATATCGCCATTCAGATGTTGGGAATTGTTTATATCGTTTTCCCTTTTTATTTAATGGTAGAATTAAACAAGCAAAGTTCACATGATTTCCCGAGAGCAATTGGAATGTTCTTGCTTATATGGACAAATGACACCTTCGCCTTTTTATCTGGAAAATTCTTTGGAAAGACTAAGTTATTTGAACGAATATCACCTAAGAAAACGTGGGAAGGAACTGTTGGCGGTGGGGTATTAACCATAATCGTTGCGATTCTTTTGGCCTTCTTCTATAACGACAAACAAGATTTAGGATTCTGGGTCGGAGCGGCTATTATCGTTGTTCCTAGCGCAGTTTTAGGAGACCTTTTGGAAAGTCTGTTCAAGCGTAACCTCAATATTAAAGACAGTGGAAAATTTCTTCCAGGTCACGGAGGAATATTAGACCGTTTTGATGCGGCTTTGTTTACTGTTCCTTTCTACTATTGCTGGTCGCTTTTTTACTCGTATTATTACAATTCGATTACCTTATTTGATTTCTAAAAAATCACAAAAAATTGGTGAGACCGAAATAGTCTAGTATATTTATAAAAAAAAGAAACGATGAAAAAACTAATCTTAACATTGACTTTGGTATTTGCTGCTGGTTTATTTTCAACTACAGCTATGGCTTTGACTTCTAATAATGACAACATAACTGTAGTTAAAGGAGACAAAGACAAGAAAAAGAAAAAATCTAAGAAATCTGATAAAAACGCAAAAGCATGTAGTTCAGAAAACGGTGAGAAAAAATCTTGTTGTTCACATGGAGCTCCTGCAACTGAGGAGAAAAAGTAATTTTTTACTAGAAAATAGTAAGGGTCAAATCTAGCGATTTGACCCTTTTTTTATTTGTGTTTTTTGTATTTCTAAGTTTTCTTAAAGCTCGATTCCGACTGGACAATGATCTGAACCGTGCACATCATTCAAAATAAATGCCTGCTTAATGGTATCTTTAATCGATTCCGAAACTAAGAAATAATCAATACGCCAGCCAACGTTTTTCTCCCTAGCTCCACCCCTGTAGCTCCACCATGTGTATTTGACCTCATCTCCATTTTTATAACGGAAAGTATCAACGAACCCATTGGATGTAAAAGCATCCATTCCGTCAATTTCTTCTTGCATAAATCCAGCAGATTTATTGTAATTAGGCTTAGGTCGAGCCAAATCAATTTCTTTGTGTGCCACATTAAAATCTCCGCAAACAATAACTGGTTTTTTTGCTTCTAATTTTTTTAAGTAACTTAAAAAGGCCGCATCCCAGGTTTGACGATAAGACAATCTCAACAATTCACTTCCCGAATTTGGCACATAAACTGAAACTACGTAAAACTCTTTAAATTCAGCGCAAATTACCATTCCTTGGGTATCGTGCTCATCAATTCCAATATTTCGCAACACAGAAATTGGTTCGTGCTTTGTCAAAATTGCTGTTCCTGAATATCCCTTTTTTTCGGCTTCATGAGCAAAAATGTGATACCCATTCAAATCCACCAAAGTTTCCTCTACTTGTTCAGAAGTAGCCTTTGTTTCTTGTAGGCAAATTATATCAGCATTCACTTTTTTCATGTCTTCGACAAAAGACTTTTTGGTTATGGCACGAATTCCGTTGACATTAAACGAGATGATTTTCATTCTAGAGTTTTTCACAAATATAATGAGCGTAAACAATCAATCCCAAAACCGTGTTAACTTTGTTCGAGCATTCGCATTTTTGAGTTCGCAAACTCTGTGATTTGGGCTTTAACCAAGTATATGAATACAATAGACGATCAAACATTAAAAGATTTAGAATTTCCTCTCGTGCGTGAGTGGCTCTCAGCCTATGCTGTTGGCCCAACGGCTCATGAGCGTCTTGAAAAACTTGTGCCGTCTACAAAGGAAGAATCCATTTTACAAGATTTATGGAAAGTAAATGAATGGATGAATATCAAACAACAAGGCGAAACATTTCCTGCCTTGCAGTTTGAAGAATTAAAGAATGAACTACGATTATTGCCCATTCGAAACTCAGTTTTGCCTCAAGAAGGTTTTGTGAAAATTTCGCAAGCCTCGTTTTTAGTCAACCGAGTGGTTTACTTTTTCGATAAAAGAGAAAAAGAATTTCCGGAATTATCCAATCTTTTACATTCCGTTTATTATACAGAAGAAATAATAAAAGCTATTGACAAGGTTTTTGATCGAAAAGGAGAGATAAAAGACGATGCGTCTTCAACACTTTTAGCAATTCGCAACAATTTAAAATCACTTAAGGCAAAGATCAATAGAAATTTTGATAAAGAAATTCGTCGTCTGTCAAAGGAGAACATATTGGGCGATACAAAAGAAGCTTTTATTAATGATCGACGCGTTTTAACCATCCTATCCACCCATAAAAGAAAGATAGAAGGCAATGTGATGGGATCGAGTAAATCGGGCTCGATGACTTTTGTTGAACCGCAAATAAATACTGAACTCAATCGAGAATACGATCTTCTTCTTGACGAAGAACGCAGAGAGATTTTAATCATTCTAAAAGCCTTAACCAAGGAAATTGCCGAATACACAGATCTAATTGCTGCCTATCAAATTTTACTAACCGAACTTGATTTTATTCACGCAAAAACAAGATTAGCGCTCGAACTAAAAGGCGTATTACCCAATATCAACAAAGACTCTGAATTAGAAATTATCGATGCTTTCCATCCCATTTTACGAAAATCGAATACCAGCTTAGGCAAACCGACTTTTCCTCAGAATTTGAAAATGGACAAATTCAGTCGAATGCTTGTTATTTCAGGACCGAATGCAGGTGGTAAAAGTATCACATTGAAAACCGTTGGCTTGTTGCAAGTAATGTTACAATCTGGTTTGATGGTTCCTGTAAATCCAAACAGTAAAATGTTCTTCTTCACGAATATTTTGACTGATATAGGTGATAATCAATCCATAGAGAATGAATTGAGCACGTATTCGTACCGATTGAAAAGGATGAAACACTTTTTAAACGTTACCAACAAGCGAACCTTGCTTCTGTTGGACGAATTTGGAACCGGGTCAGACCCCGATTTGGGCGGCGCCTTGGCAGAAGTTTTCTTTGAAGAATTGTACAACAGAAAAGCTTTCGGTGTTATTACGACACACTATGCGAATATAAAACTAAAGGCAGACCAATTGCGCAATGCCATGAATGGCTGTATGCTCTTTGATACGGAGACTCTAGCACCTTTGTATAAATTTTCCATGGGGCAACCCGGCAGCAGTTTTACCTTTGAAGTGGCGCAAATCAACGGAATTCCAAAAGAAATTATTGAAGAAGCCAAACTGCGTACCGATCAACAAAAGATACGCATGGACAAATTGTTGAGTGAATTACAAAATGAGAAAACATACCTGCAGCGTTTGAACAAAGAACATATCGAAGCACAAGAAAATGCTGAACAAGCCCGTTTAACTTTCGAAAAAAAGAAAGCTCAATTTGATGAAAAATTACAAACGCTTCAAGAAAATGCTGAGAAAAATAACAAATACTTGAATGCAGGAAAAAAAATGATTTCGTTTATCGACTTGTTTAAAACCAATACCCGCAAAAAAGGTGCGAACCAGCCTTTAATGGATGAAGTTCTCAAATATTTGAAAGTCGAAAAAACGAAAAAAGAAGAGAAACGAAAAGTGCTTGTTGCCGAACGGCAAAAAGTATCCAACAAAAAACCGAAGAAAATTGCCCCGGAAAAAGATCAGCATGAACGTCATAAAATAAAAGAAGGTTCAAAGGTTCGATTAATTTCCACGCGACAATCCGGTACTGTTGAGAGTATCACAGGTGAAAATGTGGTTGTGCTTTTTGGATTTATGCGAATGAAGGTAGAATTGGATAAATTATCGTTTGTGCAGTGAAGAATTTACTTTAACGTATAATTGAATCCAAACAAGGAAGAATAAACTGTCTTTCGAACCCCTTCGTTGGGTTCTGAATCGTAAAAGAAAGTAACTTCCGTTTTGATACTGAAATGATCCGTTACTTTAAAGTTGAAAGTATATTGACCTTGAATTCTATAATCATTAAAATTTTCCCAACTTGGCTGATAATAGGTTGCACCTGTGAATGTGAAGTATGATTTTGAATCAATGAACCACGACAAATAATTGCTCCATCTATAGTGTTCGTTTATTAGATTTGTAGTTCGAATTTCTTCCTTTTCATAAAATGTGGACGTTCCTGCAAAAAATTTCCATTTCTCTTTGTCGTAAAACTTCCACCTTAATCCCGTGCCGAGCAAACCGCGGTAGGCAACGTCCAACAATTCGTTGTATTGAATTTGTGCGTACGACTCCCATTTCCATGAACTGCTTTTTATACGTTGAGCAAATCTAAAATGCAACATACCTGCATTCGCGTATACTTTTTCCTTTCCTTTCGAATAGGTGAAGTCTCCTAAAAGGAAATAGTTTTGCCTTTTGGTTTTGAATTGAGTCGTTTGACGAAAATTAGCAGAGAAAAGCAAATCACTGTTTTGAATAGCTGCAAATGAGCCACTTACATTACCACTCCAACCAACAGTGTCGTCGTAGATACGTTTATTCTCAACGTTCACAACTTGAGCAAAAATCGAGGTGAAATTTAGAATGATTAAAAGTTGAAATGCGATTTCAAGTAACTTTTTTTTCAAAACAGAGCTTAAATAGATTCTAATATTAACGAATTGCATTTCGATACAGTAAGTAGGCTATTCCACAGAAAATAATATTTGGAACCCAAGATGCAATGATGGTTGGAAATCCAATATTAACGGCAGCAACGGAAGTCACTTTCATGGCGAAGATGTATATGAAAACTATTCCCAATCCAATGGCAATATTCATCCCTATTCCTCCTCTTTTCTTCCTACTCGCTACAGAGACTCCTATTATGGTCAAAATATAAGTCGAAAAAGGCAAAGTCGTTCTTTGGTACAATTCCAATTCAAAAGTTGGAATATTGCTTGATCCTTTTAATCGCTCTCGTTTGATGAATTTCTTCAATTCCAAATAGGTCAAAGAGGAAACCACATTCTCTCGTGATGCCATATCTTCCAGATTAAAATCAAATACGACGGATTTCTTTTTTCCTTCTGAAATTGTCTCTGAAGTATCCGTGTATGATTTTTCATAATAATCATTGAGCACCCATTTGTTGGTGTTGGGAATATTTTGAGCTGTTCTCGCTTTTATAAAATGTTTTATTTGCTTTTTGTCGTTCCATTGTTCGATCACAAATTCATTTATGATATTATCTGCGCCATTATAGGATGAGTAATACACTACTCTATTTCCTGGAAATTCTGCGTGGTAATCTTCAACATGATAGGCATCGCGGTAATACTTTTCCTCAAAATCGAGCCTGATTTTATTGGACCGAGGAAGTATGAAGTGATTCATGACCAATGAAATGAGCATCAACAAAGTCGCTGCAATCATATAGGGTCGCAAGAATCTATTGAAAGGACGGCCTGAATTTAATATGGGAATAATTTCGGTGTCTTGTGCCATTTTTGCGGTAAACCAAATCACTGCAATAAATATGATCATGGAAGAATAGGTGTTGCCATAATACAGTAAGAAATTCAGATAATACCCAAAAACTATATCCGATAAACTCGCTTGGTTGCTTAAAAACTCGCTCAATCTTTCCGCAATGTCAAAAACCATGGCTAGGAGCATAATAATGCCTAGCATGAAAAAGAAAGTGGTTAAAAACTTCCGAATGATATATTTATCCAGTATGCTCAGCATTACAATCGGTTTCTCAATTTAGGTAACATTTCATTTTTCCAGGTAGAAAATTCTCCACTTTTTATTTTTATTCGTGCTGTTTTGACCAACCACAAATAAAAGGCCAAATTGTGTATTGTTGCGATTTGAATACCCAAATTTTCTTTTGAAATAATCAAATGACGTAAATACGCTTTTGAGTGATTCAAATCTGTAGATGCACTTGTATTTGGGTCAATAGGGCTAAAATCCTTTTCCCATTTTTTATTTTTAATGTTAATTATTCCTTCGGATGTAAATAACATTCCGTGTCGAGCATTTCGACTTGGCATTACGCAATCAAACATGTCAACTCCTAACGCAATAGATTCCAATAAATTGGCTGGAGTGCCGACTCCCATCAAATATCTCGGTTTATCTTTGGGTAGAATCGCGCAAACCAAATCCGTCATTTCGTAGATTTCTTCTTCTGGTTCTCCGACAGAAAGTCCTCCAATTGCATTTCCGAAAGCATTGTGGCTAGCTATTGTTTCGGCTGATTCTTTTCTTAAATCATGGTACACACTACCTTGAACAATGGGAAACATAGCTTGATCATATCCATACAAGGTTGGGGAAACGTCGAGATGATCAAAACAACGTTTTAACCAGCGATGGGTCATGTGCATCGATTTCTTCGCGTAGTTGTATTCACATGGGTAGGGCGTACATTCGTCGAAAGCCATAATAATATCCGCACCAATTTGTCGTTGAATATCCATTGACCTTTCTGGCGAGAACATGTGATAACTTCCGTTAATGTGCGATTGAAATCGAACTCCTTCTTCTGTTATTTTATTTAAACCAGACAAGCTATAGACCTGGTAACCACCACTATCTGTTAAAATCGGTCCATCCCAATTCATGAATTTGTGCAAACCTCCAGCCGATTCAATGACATCCATTCCTGGTCTCATATACAAGTGGTAGGTATTTCCGAGAATGATTTGAGCTTCAACTTCGTCTTTCAACTCCTGCTGATGCACTCCTTTTACGGTGCCTGCTGTACCTACAGGCATAAAAATTGGTGTTTCTATCTGTCCGTGATCCGTATGGATAACCCCTGCTCTTGCATTGCTTTTATCGTCGGTGTGCTCTAGTTCGAAGTGCATAAATATGTTGAAAAATAATCGCTGCAAAGATATTTATATTTGTTTAAGCTCCCCATCTTTGCCCAAAGCTTTCTGTGCATGTATTTTTCACCCGAATTTCTGGGATTTTTTAGTTGTGTTACTTTTATCGTGTTGATTTTAGTTGCCTTAATTCAACTGATTTTCACCGTATTTGTTCACGGATCTCTTCTCCGAAAAATAACTTTGGATGAAACAAAAGACTTTCCGCCAGTTAGTATCATTATAGCTGCTCGAAATGAAAGTGAAAATTTATTGAATAACTTGCCTTTTGTTTTGGAGCAAAATTATCCGAGATTTGAGGTTGTTGTTATCAATCATCAGAGTATAGATGATTCAAAATTTATCCTACATACCTTAAAGCAACGTTATCCCCATCTTCGCATTATTGAGATGGAACGAAATGCTCATCAAAAAATTGGAAAAAAACTTCCTTTATCAATTGGCATCAAAGGTGCAAAATATGAGCATTTACTTTTTACGGATGCCGATTGTATGCCCTCTTCTGATCATTGGTTAAAAACTATGGCAAGTAGTTTTTCAAACAAAAAAGAAATCATTTTAGGTTATGGACCCTACTACAAGAAAAAAGGTGTGCTTAACGCCATAATTCGATTTGATACAGCTTGGATAGGAATGAACTATTTAGGTTCGGCAAAATTTGGCGTCCCTTACATGGGGGTTGGTCGC
>JAHEMP010000156.1 GCA_024643585.1 Crocinitomicaceae bacterium
AGTAGGCATACCAAATCTAAAATGGTCAAAAACTTGAACACCGTTGCTCCAATTTGATATAGTTTACCTTTTTTATTTACCACTTTGCTTAAACAAAAATTCTTTTTCACTTTTAGTCAATGAATCATATCCAGACCTACTGATTTTATCCAAAATTGCATCCGTTTTTTCTTGATTCAACTTTTTCTCAAGAGCAAACTGCTCGTCCGACTTATAATCAGGTCGACGATCCGTTTTAACAACTTTCAATTTCTTAGGGCCAAAAAAGCCTCTGAAAAACCCAAATAATCTATCTAAAAAATTAGAAAAAGAACTTATTATGTTTTTTGAAGAATTGAGGTTTCTTACTGACATATATCCCAACAAGGCTCCTCCAAGATGAGCAAAATGAGCAGTTCCATCGTTTGTTCCAATAGCGAACAAATCACTCAATAAAAACAAAATGGCAAGCAAAAATAGTCGCACAGGAAAAACGCCAAAAAGCATAACTTGTAACTGAGGGCGATAGAAAGCCAATGCCATAAATATTGCCATGATAGACCCTGAGGCTCCAACAACTACAACTCCTTGTCCACCGATTTTAGGAAAGAGTATTTGTACAAGTATTTCCAATAAACCGCCAAAGATGCCCCCTAATACATAAGTAGATAATAACCTTTTACCGGAAAAAAACTGCAAAAACATTTGCCCGGAAAAAAACAAGAAAATCATATTCATCAAAAAATGCCAAAAACCAAAATGAGCAAACATACTAGTGATGATTCCCCATGGATGGGTTAGGAAACCCATTAGGTTAGTTTTTAGGGCAAAAATTGAAGTTAAACCTTTGCTGAACAGTTCTTGTGAAGAGGATAGTCTTGCTATTAATTGCACAAGACCAATGCAGATAAATACAAAGGCATTTAAAAACACCAAACGAACATGCATTCCTCCAGATCGAAAGGTTTGCTTTATTTCATTTAAAAATGAGTTGTTCTCCATGGTATTTTAATAGAAGTTTTTTCCTTTTTTCCTCCAAAAAAGAACGATAATAGCACCGACGGCAGCGCCACCAATGTGAGCTAGGTGATTAATGTTGTCCTGGGCATTAAAACTACTGTAAAGCTCATACAAAACGTAAAATCCTATTAGATATTTTGCCTTGATGGGAACAGGGATAAACATTAGGTACAGTTCGGTGTTTGGGAAAAGAATGGCAAATGCCGCTAAAAGTCCAAAAATTGCACCTGAAGCTCCAACACCAGACATAATACTAACATTATAGTATTGCTGGGCTGCATCATAAACAGCTGGGCCTGCACCATTCATTATTCCATTGTATGATTCATTTAATGCTTGTCTTGACATAAACTCAGAACCTAATATCAAATTATTGAATGCCGTGACATCAATATTTGCTGATTTCATTTTTTCAATAGAATCTAAAATCTGAATTCCATGAACTATATTGTCCAACGCGAAAGCTCCTAAGCCTGCCGCAAAATAGAAGATGAAGAATCGTTTAGCTCCCCATAATCTTTCTAGATGTGCTCCAAACATTACCAATAAAAGCATATTAAACAAAATATGCATGATATCGACAGAGCTATGCATGAACATGTGTGTAATAATTTGATATGGCTCGAAGAAAGGAGTACCAATATAATGTGCCGCTAGGTATCGACTTAAATCGATACCTCCCGTCGATAGAAAAAATTGCATCAAAACAAACAGAAGAACATTAAGCAATAAAAAGTTCTTCGTTACTTGGGGAATATTGTTTAAAAAAGAGAACATAAATTAATAATTTTCCAATTGATCAAATGTTATGGTTTTCAAAATTAATTTGCCTGACGGTGAGTAAACGTGTTCTTGGCATTGAAATAAATTTTGAACTAACTCCGAAGCGCCATCATTAGAATTGACTATTTTTTTCTGAACTGAGGCTGACTTTGCTAAACTTAACACAAAATGATGAGCAATTTCACCCTTGTCAATTTGTTCGAGCATCATTTGCTGCAAAAGTAGTTCAATGAAAGTAGGAATTCCTTCCTCAGACAAAATAGAAGGAATCGAACTTAAAATTAAAAGGTCATCTGAAAAAGTCCAAATTAACCCCAATTGTTTCAGCAATAAGCCATTCGATTCCCAAATTATCTTCTCTTCTTTTTTTATTTCCCATTCATAAGGAAAAAGCAAGCCTTGAGAAGCAATTGGCCGAGCCACAAACTCCCTCATTAACTCATCGTAAACAATTCTTTCATATGCTCGACGATAATGAATACTCATTAGCCCTGATTTAGAATTGGTAATCAAGAAATTACCTGCAATAAGAAAATTAGTATGCTCTACCGATTCAAATTCAATATCCAAATCCATTTCAGTGGTCTGATTCTCAGTTTCTATAGAATAAAAACTTTCCCAAGACGAGGAATCCATTCGTTCGAATCCAGCCTTCGATATGGCTGCTGATTTTTCAAATCGAACCGAAGGATTCGTTTTTGAAGTTGTCTGATCGAAAGGGTTGTAGTTCTTATTTACTTTTATTTCTGGAGGAACAACATCAAATTTTGTATGACTGTAAGGTAAATCAAAACTATGTTCTTGCTCAAAGTCAATGGTTGGTGTGATATTAAATTTACCAAGTGCTTGCTTCACTGAGGTTCGAATAATGGAATATATTAGTCGCTCCTCTTCAAACTTAATTTCGGTTTTAGTTGGATGGACATTTATATCAATTCTTTCAGGATCCACGGTTAAAAACAAATAATAGCTTGGAAATGTTCCTGGTTGTAAAAGTTGATCGTATGCTTTTTGAATAGCGTTGTTTAAATAATTATCCCTAAAATATCGATTGTTGACAAATAAAAATTGTTCCCCTCTTGACTTCTTTGCCGCTTCAGGTTTAAGGACGAAACCTTGAATTTTCACAATCTCTGTAGTCTCTTCAACAGGAACTAATTTGTCGTTATAATTTTTGTTGTTTAAATCCACAATGCGTTTTCTAAGATTAGCGGGATTTAAGTGGTGAATTGTTTCGCCATTGTGAATCAATTCAAATTGAACGTCATGATGGGGTAGAGCTATGCGCTCAAACTCTTGAAGAATATGTTTGAATTCAACCGAATCAGATTTCAGAAAATTCCTTCGTGCAGGGACATTAAAAAACAAGTTTTTGACTTCAAATGAAGTTCCAATTGGACAAACATCGGGTTCATTTTTTTTTATTTCACTTCCCTCAACTTCTATTATTGTCCCTAATTTATCTCCATCCTTGCATGTCTTTAAAACGACATGTGAAATTGCTGCTATTGAAGCCAATGCCTCACCGCGAAAGCCTTTTGTTGTAAGATGAAATAAATCGTTTGTTTCTCTTAGTTTACTTGTAGCATGACGTTCAAAACACATTTCAGCATCGAACATACTCATACCGCTACCATTGTCGATAATCTGAATTAAAGTTCTACCAGCATCTTTAATGATGACATCAATTTTCGTTGCGCCTGCATCTATAGAATTTTCTACTAGCTCTTTCACCACCGAACTAGGTCTTTGTATGACTTCCCCGGCGGCTATTTGATTGGCAATGTGGTCAGGAAGTAGTTTTATAATTCCACTCATTTACCAAAGTTTTTTGACAACGGTGTCTACTTCATTAATTCCATTTAGGATAAAATAACCTAAAACAAGTAAAATTCCTATGAGCATTAGAACCCTTAAATTTGAAGATTGTTTCTGCTTTTGTGAACTTTTAGCTCTTGACCAAGTATTTTGCATATTTGATCTTAGAATTGATTTTCTTTCATTAACATTCAATTCAGAATTCTCCAATTTTTCAAATTCCTTTTTCTTCAACGCTAATCGTTCTTTTCTTTCGTCGTAGTAGCGCGGTGAATAATCAAACTGCTTGTTTTTAAATGTTTTATTGAGAAACTGAAATTTCATATATTAAATCTAATCAACAAAGATAAAAATATCAATATTTTAAACGTTTTTTTCTCAATAATCATTCCTTTTTATTATTTTCTGACAAATGGTCAGTGAGATTCCTCTTTTGGTCAGATTATTGTTAATAATTATTGTAGACCATTGAGAGTTAAATCAGTTTCAACCTTAATTTTGCATACAATGAAATTAAGATCCATCACTTGGACCTATATTATATTTTCGATTCTGTATTTTACGAATACAATAATTGATTTTGGGGTAGAGCAATCGAGTAATTTGAGTGCGCAAGACATAAAATTTCTTGCTATCGATAGCGCCTACGCAAAAATGTCTTTTGATGATAAAATCAAATTACTCTCAATTAACAACTTAGGAAGTAACACTTCATCTTCTCCTGACTCAACGAAATTAAATTTATCAAACGGATTTCTTATTCCAGATTCAATTGAGCTAACACGTTTACCCAAATTTCAATTCCCAAATCCATCCAGCTATACGGAAGTTCGATTTAAAATAGCATACGCAAAAACTAACATCGTCAATAATTTAACCATTGGTCAGAGCAATAAAATAAGCTTAGCCAAATATGGTCAATCTATTATGGTTGAGAAATTCAAAAATAATGGCATCAACATAATTCTTGGCAGTTTTTTCCAAACGTATAATTCGACTTTAAAAAATGAAAGTGTAGCCTTTACCCAATCTCCTCTAAGTTCTGAAAAATATTGGCAGGCAGCCTTGTCAGGTGCAAAAGAAAGCGGGATGAAAATAGGCGTTTATGACCCGTTCATGCTGGATGCACAAATTGATTCAAACCAAATTAATGAATTTTTAGCATTGGGTTTATCGGGAAACAGATACTACGCAAGAAAAGGACACGGTATTTTCCAACTGAATAACAAACTGTTAGATTATAAAGAAAGGACTCGTTCGAAGAATTACAAAACGGAACAGTCCTTTTTACGAGAAAACTTTAGGTTTGATGGGATTATTATAAGTCCTGATTTTTCACGTTTAAATAAAGAGGAACAAACAAAATTTGCTGTACAAAGCATTAAATCGGGGTCAGACATTGCTTGCATAAGTGTCTCGATTCAAAACAATTTCGATTCGTTAATCGGTGAATATTTCAAAAAAAATGAAAATCAATTAAAAAAGACTTGTCAAAGAATACTATCAGCCAAATACGATATTTTTCAAGATTTAACCACCCGCACACATTATGCAGATCATATTTCGCAGTTTGAATATCAAGTTAAGCACACATCTACTTCTTGCCTAAAAAATGATGATAATATATTGCCTTTAAAGGATTTAAATTCGTCAACCTATTATTTTAGTTCAACTGAAAATGATAGCTTATTCTTAAAACAAATAGGGCACTATTCAAAACCCAATACATTCAGTGAAAAAACATTAAATGGGGAAGGAATATGCATTGTGGACGGTTTTTATGGGCAAATGGAGCAAGCCTTGTCCTTTTCAGAAAAATATAAAGGGCGACTAAAATTGATACTAGTAACGGATCAAATTTCCGCAATAAACAATCGAGTTAAAAACTTTAACTCTTTTAGTGGAATTATTGTCGCAGGCGACACAAGCAAATTGAGTAAAGAAATAGCTATCCAATCCATATTTGGAGCTTATTCAGTTCAAGGAAAGCTGCCTTTTTATTTTAATCCCGAACACCCCATGGGATTTGGCTTAGAATACGAATCACTCAATCGATTGCAATATATTTCTCCGGAATACGTCGGTATTAAAAAGTCAAAACTACTTGAAATCGACAAAATAGTTAACGAAGGAATTGAAGCAAAAGCGTTTCCAGGATGTCAAGTCCTAGTTGGTGTTGAAGGCAAAATTATATATGAAAAG
>JAHEMP010000157.1 GCA_024643585.1 Crocinitomicaceae bacterium
ATCATGGAGCATACGACTTGGCTTACATGCGTTGTATTCCAAACATGATTGTTTCCGCTCCAATGAACGAAGCTGAATTGCGCGACTTGATGTATACATCTCAATTGGAAAATAAAGGCCCGTTTAGTATTCGTTACCCACGAGGAAATGGAGTTATGACCGAATGGAAGACGCCAATGAAAGAAATAAAAATTGGGACAGGTCGGAAGTTAACCAACGGAGATGATATTGCAATTTTAACTGTCGGACACCCTGGAAATTTTGCGGTTGAGGCAATCAATGAATTGAAAGAAATAGGTTTATCGGTAGCCCATTATGATATGCGATTCGTAAAACCAATTGATGAGGTAATGTTGCACGAAGTCTTTACGAAATTCAAGGAAGTAATTACGGTTGAGGATGGTTGTGTTATGGGTGGTTTTGGTTCAGCAGTGATTGAATTTATGGCCGAACAAAACTATTCTGCCCAAGTAGTTCGATTGGGAATTCCTGATAAGTATATACATCACGGTACTCAAAAGGAACTTTGGGCTGATTGTGGATTTGACAAGAGCGCAATCGTAGCAAAAGTGAAGGAAATGTTGAATTATTCAACGAAAATATCTGTAAAGGAAAACGTTGGATAAATACATCAATTCAATTCGATGAAAAAAGAGTACTGGGAGGTTTCGGATGAACAGTTAATGGATAAATCGGGAAAAAAATCCAATGAATGGATGGATATTTTACGTGATTTTGGTGCTTCGACAAAAAAATCTAATGAAGTGGTAAATCATTTGCAAGAGCACTATAATTTGCCGAGATACTGGGCAAGAACGATTTCAACAATCTACATTAAAAACGAAAATTGAGAAACCAAAATACATCCCGATGCTACAACGGAATGTATTTTGATTTACCTAACTTGTTGCTGCTTCAAATTTTTTCGAAAGTAAATTTGTATTGGTAAGTTTCACCTTCTTCGTATTCACAAGTTACTTCCAATTTTTGTAAGGCTTTGGTTATTTCTTTTTTTAACTCGGGTTGTGTTGCGTGGATTTCGATAATTTCAATTGCACCTTCTACAATTTTAAAACTTACGTCGACATGATCGGGTTGATATTTGTTCAATTCGATATGCGATAGATCAACATTGATTTTTCGGTTCAATAATTTTTTTAAACTCGGGTTGTTTCCGGCAAAGGCCGTACTAATCATCAATAAACCCGTTGCTACAATTAATGCTAACTTTTTCATCTTTCTTTGTTTTTGGTTTAAATTTCCGCCGATCGATCTTAGCGTTTTTTTAATCTTCTCATTTTTTGAGGATTTGTAAGTAAGACTGACAACAAAAGAAAAAGTTACAATGAATTTAAAATATTAATTATTGTACTTCCTACCAAAACTAAATCGCTTATGTCTATTGTTATCAAAAAAAATCCTATTTTCGTTTGAACTATAAAAGCAACTATGGATACTTCTGGAATTCAATCGACAAGTACTGCGCCGACTGGTGCGCCTTTTAAAGCCACTAATTATGGTGGCGTTATTACATTAACATCTGTATTTTTCTTTTGGGGATTCATTGCCGCGGGGAATAGTGTTTTCATTCCTTTTTGCAAAAACTTTTTTGGGTTGGATCAATTCCAAAGTCAGTTGATAGACTTTGCTTTTTACCTTGCTTATTATTTAGGCGCGTTGATTTTGTTCATCATTAGTAGTCAATCTGGAAAGGATTTAGTTGGTTCTTGGGGCTACAAAAAAAGCATAGTATACGGGTTGGTTTTCTCCGCATTAGGCGCCGGTGTGATGATTTTAAGTGTCGAAGGCGGAACTTTTACAGGGATGTTATTCGGTTTATTTATTGTAGCGCTTGGTTTTTCATTGCAGCAAACGTCAGCCAATCCATTTATGATTTCGCTAGGCGATGAATCGACAGGTAGCAGTCGTATAAATTTAGGAGGAGGAATAAATAGTTTGGGAACGACCATAGGTCCTTTGATAGTGGCTCTTGCGCTTTTCGGAACAGCCGGAGCAATTACAGATGATGCAATTAAAAACCTAAGTCTAAGCAAGGTTATCATTCTTTATTCTTGTGTAGGCGCTTTGTTTTTAGGCATTGCAATAATGTTTGGTTTCTCGAAAAAAGTACCATCTGGAATCCGCGATGAAAAAACGGAGAAAGCTGGAAAAGCAATGGGAACACTATTGGTCATTACAGGTTTGCTTTTGGCGTGTTTTGCTCCAGTATTTAATTCTTATAGAAGTGACGAAGCGAAACAATTGGTAGAGTTAACAGGTGATTTGGAACAACTTCAAATTGACGAAAACGGTCAAAAAATAACACAACTTGACAAAAATCAATCGGACACAAAATCGGCAATTGAAGAAAAAATTAGTGAGATTAAGACGCCACTAGAAAATCAGCGAATGGGTTGGTTGTCGGGAGGTTTGTTGGTGATTGTAGTCGGCATCGCCTATGCTTCTGTAAAAGGAGCAAAACAAAAAGTAGGTTGGGGCGCTATGCAGTATCCGCAGTTAACTTTGGGAATGCTGGCAATCTTTATTTACGTAGGGGTTGAGGTTGCACTAGCCAGTAATCTTGGAGAATTACTCAAACAAGATGCATTTGGGGCCATGACTACCTCTGAAATTGCACCTTACGTTTCCATGTTCTGGGGAAGTTTGATGATTGGTAGATGGACAGGAGCAATCAACGCTTTTGAATTGAAGAAGAATGTAAAAAACATTTTGCGTTTCGTAGTTCCATTGGTCGCTTTCGGAATCGTTTTATTGTTGACTAAAATTTCAGGATACAATATCGACAATTTGTATTACTACGTTTTCTGCGTCTTAATCCAAATTGCGGCATTTTTCTTTACCAACGACAAACCAGCAAAAACGCTTATGGTCTTTGGAATTTTAGGTTCATTATCCACGGCTATCGGTGTTTTCTCGACGGGTATGTTTGCGGTGTATGGAATTCTAGGAGCTGGTTTATGTGCGTCAATTATGTGGCCATGTATTTTCTCGCTTTCTTTGGGAGGACTGGGAAAATACCAAGCACAGGGTTCAGCATTCTTGGTGATGATGATTTTAGGAGGTGCTATTATTCCTCCTATTCAAGGTAAGCTTTCGGATTTAATTGGCATACAAGAGTCCTATATGATTTCTGTGGCTTGCTTTGCCTTTTTAGCTTGGTTTGCTTTCCACGTTAAGAGTATTTTGAAAAGACAAGGACTGGCGTTTGACTAAATATTTTGGATTAGCGGGCATTCTTTTTATTAAGCGAAACTGCAACATTTAATCCTGCAGAAAAACCAGGATTCGGCGTTTTGCTGTAGTGAATTTTCATTTCAACGTATGGAGAAAGTCTCATTTTTTCTGAAATCAAATATTGATGAAGTTTAATCCCTATCGCACCACCCGCGTATCCTTTTGAATTATTATTCCGACGAATTACTTCAAATTGCAAAGGACTTATGTACGGTGCGATCTGTAATTTATGAGAAATAGGAATGTTGTAACTTATTCCTTCAGGAATGATAGCGGTTAAAAGTCCTACTATTATTCCCGTTCCAAGCCCGGTTTTTGTAGAGTCAGAGGATGAAAAAAACAAACCTGCGGCGATACCTGTAAATAAACCACCAACAGGCGCTAGAGGCATGTGAAAATAGTCTTTACCAAATAAAAAACTATAGTGAATCCCTATTCTATTTGGGAAAATGACATCAAATTCTACCCCTCCATACAACCGAGGACTATATCCATCAATTTGTAAATGTCCAATTTTTGCAGAAAGAAAAGACTTTGCTTTTTGATCTTGCGCCAAACAGCTAGATTGCTGAATAATAAAGCCAATAAGTAGATATATGAGAACTTTCATAAGTAATGTTTTAAGTCAAAAGTACCCCAACCAGAAAGTTTTTTGAAATTGAATTGAACAAGTGCATATGATGCATTTGCGTATTCCGCAAAATAGCACTTAAAATCAATGACAATCCTCACATCCTTTTTTCTTTTTCTTGTTTTTTAATTTGAAAAAGAAATAGACGAGAGCACCCAAAACGGCAAGTATGACAATTAATTCTTGCATTAGGCAATGAGGTTAAAGGCAATGAATGCAGCAAGGTAGGCAATAACTCCCATTATCGCTAATTGTAAGATTGGCCATTTCCAAGAACCTGTTTCTCTTTTTACAACGGCTACGGTTGCCATGCATTGCAAAGCATACACATAGAAAACCATCAAGGAAACACCTGATGCTAAAGTAAATACAGGAGTTCCATCTCGAAAATTTTGCATGCGCATTTTGTCGAGAAGTTTCACTTCATTTTCCTCCACGTCATTTACAGAATATATGGTAGCTAAAGTGCCAACAAAGACTTCTCTAGCTGCAAAGGATGTTATCAGGGCAATACCAATTTTCCAATCGTATCCTAAAGGACGTATAACGGGTTCAATTTTCTGTCCCATTATTCCAATATAAGAGTTTTCCAATCGAAGAGCGCTCAGTTCATTGTTAGTGAGGTCTTCCTGAACTCCAAAATCTTTTGCATTCAGTTCCGAAACATGTCCATTTGGCCCATACGAAGCCCCTAGCCAAAGCAAAATAGATAGAGCAACGATAATTTTTCCTGCATCAAAAACAAAGCGACGTGTTTTTTCCCACATCATAGTCAATACATTCATCCACCTTGGTCCTCTGTAAGGCGGCAATTCAAGCATCAAATAACTTTTATCCGAACTGCGAATCATCAATTTCATCACAAAAGCCATTATGAGTGCAGAGAAGAGTCCTAGTAAATAGAGACCCAATAAAACCAAACCTTGAACATTGATAAATCCTGCTATTTTTGTGTTGGGAATAACCAGTGCGATTAATATAGTGTATACTGGAATTCTTGCACTGCAACTCATGAGTGGTGCTACAAAAATGGTAATCATTCTTTCTTTCCAATTGGAAATTGTTCGGGCTGCCATTATTCCTGGTATAGCGCAGGCCAAACTAGAAATCAGTGGAACGACACTCCGCCCATTCAAACCTAAAGGACGCATCAAACGATCCATGAGAAAAATAACCCGTGATAAATAACCCGTTTCTTCAAGGATTCCTAAAAAAAAGAAAAGCAAAGCGATTTGAGGAATAAAGACCATTACCCCGCCAATTCCCGGAATAATTCCTTCTACCAAAAGGTCAGTGGCGATTCCTTTTGGCAACAAATTTTGTAGGGAAGAACTAATTTCTGAAATTCCAATTTCTATCCAATCCATTGGGTAGGCCGCCAATGAAAAAATGGATTGAAAAATTACAAATAAGACAAAAATGAACAAAAAATAGCCCAAAATTGGATGGGCTAACCATTTGTCTAAAAAGAAACGCTGCTTGTTGTCTGCAGCAATCGTTTGGGTTTCGTCTGCGATTTTTTGAATTTTTTCCCTGCGTTGAATCGTGTCCTTCTGCTCGTCAAAACCCTCAACAGAGAAGGGAAAGGGGGTGATCCGCTTTTCCTTTTCAATTTCTTGTTCAACGGCGGCAATCAGTCTATTCTTACCCAACCCGACACGGGCATTCATTTCTACTATTTGACAATTTGGATAGAAGTCCTGTAGTGCTGTAATTTGCGTTACTAAACCTGCTCGTGCAGAAACATCAGACATGTTTAGAACAAGAATAGTTGGCAATCCTAAATCATATATCTGATCAAAAAGCAAAAGATTTCTTTCCAAGTTTGAGGCGTCTACAACAACAACGCATACATCAGGGTGGGACTCTGAAGCAGGATTTGATAGAACATCGTAAACTATTTTCTCTTC
>JAHEMP010000158.1 GCA_024643585.1 Crocinitomicaceae bacterium
TTTTCATTGTTGCTGAACCTTCTTGAACTTTACATTTACAGGTACTGCAAACTCCACCTCGACAAGAATAGGGTGGGTCGTATCCTTCATTGTTCAATGTGTCGATAATTCCTTTTCCTTTAATCTTGTATTTGATATGTATTTCTTCTCCTTCAAGAATCACCTTAATGTCACTTGCAACTTCTTTTAGATCGCCAGAAGCTACTGATTCGTCTTTTGGCGTCGGAGCAACAAATAATTCCTTTTTTATTTTTGATTTAGGAACCCCAAAAAGAGCGAGTTGAGCCTCGGCTGCCTCGATCATTCCTATTGGTCCGCAAAGGAAAAAAGCATCTGCTTTGAGAACGTCTAAATTTTCCTTGACCAAGCTCTCTACCATCTCTTGATCCATCAACCCCTTTTTGTAAGAGTCATCTTCTTCATCCGAGAAAATGTAATGTGGTTTAACATTGGAAAGTGCGTCAATCTCATCTTGAAAAATCATGGCGTTTAAGTCATAATTTCCATAAAATAATTGCATTTCACGTCCGGTTTCTTGAATTTTCTTTGCAATTGACAAAATAGGAGTGATGCCACTTCCACCTGAAAATGCTACAATATTTTTATGCTCATCTTTTAATATGAACTGACCTTCGGGATGACTACAAAGAATTTTCGTTCCAGCTTTTGCCTCTCGGTTGAACCATGTAGAAACTTTACCCAGTTTCATTTCTTTAACAGCAATCGACAAATCTTCGTTTGAACCGCTGCAAATGGAATAGGAACGACGTTGATCTTCGCCATCTACGTTCACTATGAAATTGATATATTGCCCTGGGATAAAATGAAATTTATCTTTTAATTCCTCAGGAATGTCCAATACTATCTGTACACTTAAATCTGTCAATCGACGAACTTCCTTAATTGTGATTTCAAAAAAGCCACGAGGAATTTTACCTTCTTTTTTCTTTAAAAACTTAAATAATGCCATGTTTTCTTAATCATCAAATGAAACTACAATTTTATCGCTTGTCGGATGTGCCTGGCAGGTAAGTGTATATCCCGCTTCTATTTCATCCGGTTCTAATCCATAATTTATGGTCATACGAGCACTACCTTCTAGAATTTTTGCTTTGCACGTACAACATACTCCACCTTTACAAGCAAAAGGCAAATCAGCACCTGCTTCATGCGCAGCGTCTAAAATGGTTTGCCCAGAAAGCAAATTAAGATCAATTTCGTCTCCATCTAAAATGATTTTCACATTTGACGTTACATCGTTTGCCGTAACTTCGGGTTTCTCTACTGCCTTATTGTCACCAGGCGATGTAAACAATTCAAAATGGATGTGGTCAGATGAGATGCCGTTATTTTCCATTGCTGCTTTCACGGCGAAAATCATTTCTTCAGGTCCACAAATAAATACATCATCAATATTCTCATGATGTAAAAACGTTTTAAAAAGAGCATTTGTTTTCTCTTCGTCGATTCTTCCTTTTTGAAGTTTATTGCCTAGGCTTTCTCTCGATAGAATATGGGTGATTCTCAATCTATTTAGAAAGATATTTTTTAAAGCTTCGATTTCTTCTTTAAAAACAATACTGTTTGAATTTTTATTTCCGTAAAATAGACTTACAGTGCTGTCCAACTCCGTATTTAATATTGTTTTGGCAATAGAAAGTATTGGAGTTATACCTGAACCAGCTGCGAACAAAGCATACGATTTCTCGTTTTTAGAATCCAAATGAGGCGTAAATTTACCCATCGGCGTCATTACCTCCAATTCATCTCCGACGCTTAAAAGTTCATTCGCGTAAGTTGAAAATTTACCCTTTTCGACTTTTTTGATAGCTACCGTCCATTCATTTTCATAGGGTGCTGAGCACAATGAATAAGAACGTCTAATTTCTTCTCCTTCGAGTTGCGTCTTTAGAGTAAGATACTGGCCGGCTTCGAAATGATAGTCCGACTTTAATTCGTCAGGAATCGAAAAGGAAACTGAAACACAATCTTCAGTTTCATGAATAATTTCGGCAATTTTAAGTGTATGAAATTTTGGTGTCATTCTCATCTAAATATTGAGGGCACAAAGTTAAGATTTTAAAAGTTTCGACAATATAACTTATCTTCTTTAAATTGATTCTAAACTTTATGTATTCTATTCGTGTTTAATTGACTTAAATCAAGATTTACCGTAAATTTGTACAAACGAATGCAATTAGCAATGGAACAAAAATATAGTCAGGAAGAACTTGAAAAGAGATTCCAAGATAAAATTGATAACGACATTAAAATTGAACCAAATGATTGGATGCCTGATGCGTATAGAAAGACATTGGTGCGTCAGATTTCGCAACACGCTCACTCTGAAATAGTTGGAATGCTGCCAGAAGGCAATTGGATTACAAGAGCTCCAAACTTACGCAGAAAGGCGGTTTTGTTGGCAAAAGTTCAAGACGAAGCAGGTCATGGTTTGTACCTTTATTCGGCCGTTGAAACATTGGGCGCAGACAGAGAAGAAACCATCGACGATTTGCATTCAGGAAAAGCTAAATACTCTTCCATTTTTAATTATCCAACTTTGACGTGGGCCGATATGGGCGCTGTTGGTTGGTTGGTTGATGGTGCGGCGATAATGAATCAAGTACCATTGTGCAGATGTTCTTATGGTCCATATGCACGTGCTATGGTGCGTGTGTGTAAAGAAGAATCCTTTCATCAGCGACAAGGTTATGAAATTATTGCCAAATTGGCGCAAGGGACTCCAGAACAGAAGGAAATGGCGCAAGATGCTTTAAACCGTTTTTGGTGGCCATCGTTGATGATGTTTGGACCTAATGATGACGATTCTCCGAATAGCGCTTTATCCATTAAATGGAAAATTAAGCGATTTTCAAATGATGAATTGCGTCAGCAGTTTATTGATGTTACTGTTCCTCAAGCCGAATTAATTGGTCTAACAGTTCCAGATAAAGATTTGAAATTTAACGAGGAAACGGGGCATTATGAGCATGGCCCAATAAATTGGGATGAATTTTGGGAAGTTGTAAAAGGAAATGGACCGTGCAACGAAGACCGAATCAATACAAGACGAAGTGCAAAAGAAAATGGTGAGTGGGTTAGAGCTGCAGCCAATGCTTTTGCTGAAAAAAGAAAAATGAGAGTTGCCGTATAAGCAAGTCTTAAATTGAATTTAAAAAACAGTACAATGAGCAAAAATGATTGGCCTCTTTGGGAGGTTTTCATCCGAAGCAAACAAGGTTTGAACCACAAACATGTCGGTAGTCTACGCGCTGCTGATGCAGAGATGGCAATTGAGAATGCACGAGATGTATATACAAGAAGATCCGAAGGAATTAGTATTTGGGTGATTGAATCCAACAATGTTTATGCTTCTGACCCTTCAGACATGGATTCTCTGTTTGAACCTTCTCAGACTAAAGTATACAGACACCCAACTTTTTATGTTGTTCCGGATGGAATTTCTCACATGTAAAATCTAAACATGAAAGAACATTTGTTTGAATATTTATTGCGTTTAGGGGATGACAGCTTAATCCTTGGTCACCGGGTGTCCGAATGGTGTGGTCATGGTCCAATTCTTGAGGAAGATATCGCACTGACGAACATATCATTGGATTTGATCGGTCAAGCAACTTCTTTGCTGAAATATGCTGGAGAGGTTGAAGGAAAAGGTCGTGACGAAGATCAACTCGCTTTTCTCAGATTAGAACATGACTATAAAAATTGTCTTTTGGTCGAACAGCTTAACGGAGATTTTGGCATGACCATTATGAGACAATTTTTGTTTGACGCATATCGACTGCCATTATTTGAAGCATTGATCCATTCTAGTGATTCTCAACTTGCAGCGATCGCAGAAAAGTCTTTGAAAGAAACAAAGTATCATTACCGACATTCTGCTGAATGGGTAATTCGATTAGGCGACGGAACGGAAGAATCACATGAAAGAATACAAAAAGCTGTCAATAGTTTATTCAAATA
The DNA here is from genome assembly GCA_024643585.1 of Crocinitomicaceae bacterium. GTDB lineage: Bacteria > Bacteroidota > Bacteroidia > Flavobacteriales_D > Crocinitomicaceae > UBA2040. The sequence continues at coordinate 3,985 of JAHEMP010000158.1, forward strand.
TCATGTTGATTTATTTTTTACAAATCACGTGGACGATGCCTTGTTAAAAGAAGGTATTGTGCCAGAAATGAAAGCTATACACAACAAATGGATGGAATCGGTAAAAAATGTTTTTTCTGAAGCTACACTTGAAATTCCTAGTAACAATTGGGAACAATCCGGCGGTCGTTTAGGTCGTCATTCTGAGCATTTAGGACTATTATTGGCTGAAATGCAATACATGCAAAGGGCTTATCCAAACATGGAATGGTAAAGGAATCACAAATTTGGAATTGGTTGGAGTCCGTTAGCGATCCCGAGGTTCCAGTTTTGTCTGTTGTTGACCTTGGAGTTGTTCGAAAAGTCGAAGTTTCGGAGAGCGGAACTAAAATTACGATTACCCCAACCTATAGTGGTTGCCCCGCTATGCAAGTAATAGAGGAAGATATTCGCAGAAAATTATTGCAAGAAGGGCTATCAAATTTAGAGGTTGTAACGGCTTTGAGTCCAGCTTGGACAACGGATTGGCTAAGTGAAAACGGTCGAAGAAAATTGAAGGAGTACGGGATTGCCCCTCCCGAAAATGAAGTTGACAAAAGTTTGCTTTTTTCCAAACCCATTGTCGTCCCTTGTCCAAATTGCAATTCGAAAGAAACAAAAATGGTAAGCGAATTTGGAAGTACTGCCTGCAAGGCTCATTATCAATGTTTAAGTTGTAAAGAACCCTTCGATTATTTCAAATGCTTAAGATAAAGCAAGAACAAAAAATTTCTTTATACATTTGCAAACAACCTTATAACAATGGATAACAAAAACGAAAATCAAGTAAATATTGAATTAACCGAAGATATTGCTTTAGGAGTTTATTCTAATTTGGCTATTATTACGCATTCACCTGCTGAAATCATTAGTGATTTTGTTCAATTGATGCCTGGAATGCCGAAAGGAAAAGTTAGATCACGAGTAATAATGACTCCTCAAAATGCTAAAAGATTTATGCATGCTCTTATGGAGAACATACAAAAGTATGAGCAGTCCTTCGGAACCATTCAGGAAAACGAGGGGCAAACAATGCCGCCAATGAATTTTGGACCTCCAACTACCCAAGCTTGATACTATATTGAAAAAAAATGCGTTATTTTATCTCCTCATTAAATAGATTATGAAAAAAATACTTGTTGCACTATTGATTTTAACGGCATTTGCTCCGGCATGCAAAAAGAGAAGCACTCCAAAAAGAATTGACAGATTAATAATGGGTCAAACTTGGCGTTTGGAAAAAATTATTGATAGTAATATTAATTATTCGGCAGAGTATAGTGGTTATACTTTCGATTTCACAAAAGAAATGCAATTAAATGTAGCAACTCCTGATTCAACATTTACTGGATTGTGGGACAGACAAGAAGTTAAAAACCCAGCCATTTTAATTTTAACGACACCAAACGCGGGACCAACAAAAAGACTTGGCGACGACTGGAACGTAATTTTCCTATCTAAGGATGAGTTCCGTTTAGAGAGATTAAACGATAAGAAAAATCCAAATGATGAATGCATTTTTAGAAAAATGTAAGGTCAACAAATAAATTGATTGTAAAAAAAGCGCTTATAATTGAGCGCTTTTTTTATTTATTTTAATTGAAATAATCCAAAAACAAAACTTTGCTGCGTGTCGAATGGGGTGAGGTGATTTTCTTTTTTTGAACTTTTTAAATCAAATGACTCTGAAAATGTGGCCGCCAAATCTTCAATAGAATATTGTTTTATTTCTAAGCCACTGCATTTCAAAGGACCCTCTTCAGAAAACGTTCCGATAATCAAATATT
>JAHEMP010000159.1 GCA_024643585.1 Crocinitomicaceae bacterium
CCATCAAGATTTTGCCTCCTTGAAATTTCAACTCCCGAAGCAAATGGAGCAAATGACATTCCATCTTTCAACGGTTAATTCATTTTGGCAATTCTTCAATCGACGCTTATCTCCATTGGTCATTGCAACAAAAAACGAACAATTAAAAAACTGCATTGAACTCAATAAAAATTACATAGCCTTAATTGAAGAAGCTAAAATTGACAAATTTGAACCGACCGCTCACGGAGAAAATAACAGTTTGGGATTTTCAGTCGAATGGAATTTTCATTTGTTACTCAAAAACAAAACCAACGCAATTTTACCCTTGATACGGCTAAACAAATCGCTCATTGATTTCTACTTGAACAAACGATATATTTCTTACCAATAAATCCAATTTTCGCTTTTCTCTATTCTTTAATCACTAACTGAAAATAAACTCTGTTAATTTTCCATATTTAGAACCATTCAAAATAACAAGTATTCTTATCTTTGTCCTACTATGGCAGAAAGTCAAAAAAAAAGCTTTAATGTTAAGGAAATTCGAGAGCAATTTCCATCACTCCGTCAACAGGTATACGGTAAGAATTTGATTTACTTTGACAATGGCGCAACGTCACAAAAACCGCAAGTGGTTTTGGATACCCTGAATCATTTCTATGCCAAGGAAAATGCCAATATACACCGAGGTGTTCACTATTTAAGTCAAATGGCTACCTCTGCATACGAGGATGCTAGAAAGACCATTCAACTATACTTGAACGCCAACAAATCGGAAGAAATAATATTCACCAAGGGAACAACCGACGCTATTAATTTAGTGGCCAATTCGTTTGGGGAGCTTCTTGACAAAGGTGACGAAATTCTTATTTCGGCCATGGAGCACCATTCCAATATTGTTCCGTGGCAGATGCTTTGCGAGAGAAAAGGATGTATTCTCAAAATTATCCCGATCAATCAAAAGGGCGAAATCATACAAGAAGAATACGATAATTTATTGTCGAATAAAACCAAATTGGTTTCCATCACTCATATATCCAATACTTTAGGGACAATTAACCCCGTTAAATCGATGACCACCAGAGCGCATGCAGTTGGTGCGAGAGTTTTGGTCGACGGTGCGCAAAGTATCCAGCACAAAAAAATTGATGTCGTAGATATCAATTGCGATTGGTTTGTTTTTTCTGGTCATAAAGTTTTTGGTCCAACGGGTATCGGTGTACTTTATGGTAAAGAAGAAATTCTGGATAAAATGCCACCCTACCAAGGTGGTGGAGATATGATAGCCAAAGTTACTTTTGAAAAAACGACTTACAACGAATTACCATTTAAATTTGAAGCAGGAACTCCTCATATTGCGGGGGCAATTGGATTAGGAAAAGCGTTTGAGTTTTTAAATACCTTGGATATGGAAGCCATTTTACAATATGAAATGGAATTGGAAGCTTATGCCCAAGACATGCTTTTGACTTTTGAAGGACTCGAGGTTATTGGAACTGCAAAAAAGAAAACGAGTGTTGTTAGTTTCGCCATGGATAAAATTCATCCCTTCGATATTGGGACCTTACTCGATAAACAAGGTATTGCTGTGCGAACTGGGCATCATTGTACGCAACCTTTAATGGATTTTTACAAGATTCCCGGAACAACCAGAGCCAGTTTTGCGTTTTACAATACGAAAGAGGAGATTGACATATTTATCTCTGCTGTGGAAAAGAGTATTTCCATGTTAAGCTAAATGAAATGACATTAGAAGAAAAACAGCAAGATATTATAGACGAATTTGCCATTTACGACGATTGGATGGACAAATACGAATATATCATAGAATTGGGGAAAGACTTGCCTAAAATCGACGAAGATTTAAAAACCGATGATCGATTAATCGAAGGTTGTCAGTCGCGAGTATGGTTGGCAAGTGAATTCAAAGACAACAAAATGCACTTTACTGCCGATTCAGATGCCATAATTACGAAAGGTATAATCGGTTTGTTAATTCGTGTTTTAGATCAAGAATCCCCTGAAAACATTGCTAAATCGGATTTGCACTTTATTTCGGATATTGGATTGCACGAGCATTTATCTCCAACCCGATCTAATGGCTTAGCAAGTATGGTGAAAAAAATTAAAATGTCCGCCTTGACGCAATTGGCGAAATAATTATGATGGAATTAGAGAATACTATTGTTGATGTCCTGAAGACCATTTATGATCCGGAAATTCCTGTGGACATCTATGAATTGGGTTTAATTTACGAAGTGAAAATAGACGCTGAAAAAAACGTGACCATCGAAATGACCCTAACGTCCCCCAACTGTCCTGTAGCTGAGTCCATGCCAAAAGATGTTGAAGACAAAGTAGCAGCAATTGAAGGTGTGACATCGGCCGTGGTCAACATCGTTTTTGACCCTGCATGGGACAAAGACATGATGAGTGAAGAAGCGAAGTTGGAATTGGGATTTTTATAAATCTGGATTCTGAATTCTAAAAAACAAACAATGAGAAGAGTTGTAATAACAGGAATGGGTGCTCTGACACCGATAGGAAATGATTTAGGCAGTTACTGGACAGCTCTGAAAAATGGAGTTTCTGGTGCTGGACCAATAACAAAATTTGACACCAGTTTGTACAAAACAAAATTTGCATGCGAATTGAAAGATTTTGATCCAAAAAATCATTTCGACGTTAAAGAAATCCGCAAATACGACCCTTTTTCACAATATGCGCTTGTTGCGGTTGCTGAAGCCGTTGAGAATGGAAAAATTGATTTTGAAACACTAAACAAAGACCGAATTGGTGTGATTTGGGGTTCGGGAAATGGGGGAATTCAAACTTTTCAAGATCAAATGGAGGAATTTTGTGAAGGCGACGGAACACCGCGCTTTTCTCCTTTTTTCATCCCTAGAATACTTGTCGATATCGCTTCAGGAATTATTTCAATAAAATACGGTCTCCGGGGTGTCAATTTTTGTCCGGTTTCGGCATGCGCTACATCAAACACAGCCATGATCGAAGCCTTCAATTATATCAAATGGGACAAAGCGGACATGATAATTACCGGTGGTTCAGAAGCAGCCATTACAGGTTCGGCTATCGGCGGTTTCTCCTCTGCTCAAGCACTTTCAAAAATGAATGAAAGTCCGGAAAAGGCTTCAAGACCATTTGATGTTTCCCGAGATGGATTTGTCATGGGCGAAGGAGCTGGTGCAATGATTTTAGAAGAATACGAGCACGCTATCAAAAGAGGAGCAACAATTTTCGGTGAAGTAGTTGGTGGAGGAATGGCGGCTGATGCGTATCATCTTACAGGAACCCACCCAGAAGGTGATGGTGCTGTATTGGGAATGAATGAAGCCTTACGTGAAGCAGGGTTGAAACCCGAACAAATTGATTACATAAACATGCATGCCACGTCTACTCCACAAGGAGATTTATCCGAACTTAAAGCCGCAAAACGTGTTTTTGGTAACAATGAAAACCTTTCGATTTCTGCAACGAAATCCATGACGGGTCACCTTTTGGGAGCCGCTGGAGCGATAGAGGGAATTGCTTGTGTAATGGGACTGCGCGAAGGAATTATTCCTCCAACTATAAATACAGAAACTATTGAACCTGATTTTGCCGGTTTGTATGACTTTCCAATGCACAAAGGAAAACCAAAAGATATGACTTATGCAATGAGCAATACCTTCGGTTTCGGTGGGCACATTGCGAGTATTATTTTTAAACGATTTGAAAAATAAATAGAGAGATTCGACTTATTTATTCCTCGACTATTTTCGGTTTCTTTTCGCGACCAATTACAAATCCTAGTCCGGTGCTCATATGAGCAATTTTAGCACTGCTTGGCCACAAATACGCCAAAACATTATCGCTAGAAATGAAAAAGGATGCGCCTCCGCCTTTTAATGCAATGCCCAAACCGACATTGTTTGCACTTCTGGATGAAACGGTATAATTCATATTGACTACAAACCAATTTTTGACATGAAGTGAGCCTGCTAACATCCAAGTTGGTCGATAATTTCCGTTGGTAAAATCCGAAAACCATACCACCCCAGTGCTTAAAAGTCTATTTATTTCATATTGTCCACCGACTATCAATCGCACTGGCAAAGATGTTCGATAGGAATTGTTTGTAGGATTTATGAAAAAAATATCTCCTAATGAATCATTTAAAGTTTGAAAATAGTTGGTATCATTCAAGGCTTCATTGATATCGACTCCTTGAAAAGTGTAACTGAAATCCCTATCCTCATAATTGTGAATATTTTGAGTCCACTTTATACTACCTACATCCAATAAACTTCCGTTTAACGTAATTTTTTCTGTTGCTTTATAGGTAAAACCCAAGTCTAGAGCCACACCTCGATTTTTAAAATTGTAGAAAGAATTATTATCAAACACAGAATTGCTATCTGGAATTCCAGCTGTTCTAATGTCATATTCTCCGTCAATCGTAAGATCAAACGTTGTTGCATCCGTCGTTAATCCAAGTACACTTTTCTTTGTTTTTACATTTGAAATTCCGGATAAAAGCTTTACTCTTCCTCCCACTTTCCATTTGGAATTCAATTCTCTGTTAAAACCAAAACCGTACTCAATGTAACTGACTGCATCGATTGCGAGTCCATCCAAATTAGCCCGTTTGCCTAAAAATTCCTTGCCGTTGCCTTCAAAAATCAATTGCACAAAGTCTTTTGGATAGGCAAAACTCATGTCCAACCGATTCAATATCCCGAAGCTATAATAGTTTTTTCCCTTCTTCAACCCGAATCCGATTATTTCATTTTGCGCATTTATTCCAAGGTAGTTGAGCTTTGCAAGTTTATTAATGGCACCCGCTGGATCGACAACCAATGAGTCGTCTTGGGGTCTAGAAGTTAAAAAATCCTTTAACTTGAATCCACTATTGGATAGACCCGCACTGTGCAAACCCATTCCTATAGAAAAATAAATCTTGTTGTTTCCGTTCCAGGATGGGTTGTAATAATGCGAAGGAGATAAGTTTTGAAATCCCGAGTAGAATCCAAAATTTCTTTGTGAAAATAGATTGGAGGTCCCAATTGTAGCCAATCCAATTACCAAAAGTAGTCTAGAAGTAAATTTTCCCATTTCCACTACTTTATAGGTTTATTTTTGCGTTAGCCTGCATGCCAAGGCGCAACTTTAGTTTGTAATCATTAAAAAACTTAACGACTGTGCCTTGATCTCCTTGATACGTTTTTGCACCTACTTCAAAAATCACATATTTCGTACCTTTTATTGCCGCTAATTCTGAATTCGAAAGCGTGAAGTCGTTAATTGCTGTGGCAGATTGATATACCTTACCTAAACTATTAACAGGTGCAGCGGCCACCAAATTTTTAAAACCATTTGTCAAATCTTTCAGCAACGAATAATTTTGATCCACCAACAAAATGCGAACACCCGCCTCAATTGGCAATCCATTCTCAATATTTAATCGTAGCAAGGCTGATTCAATAAATTCCGGATCCAAATCAATTGTAGCTTCCATAGTATCGCGGATTAAAAAGCCAGAAGCATATCCTTCCAATGGCAACGTGATGGTTCCTTTTAGGTTTATCTTACTGTCGTGAGCAATGAAATTGGTATTAGAGCCAACATTTGTCCCTCCAATATCATAGATTAATACCTTTGGAGTTGGTGTTAAAATATTGGGCAAGTTGGCCGAATTTTGTGTTGTTATGGTAAACGTGGAAACAGTGGTCTGACCAACTGCCGGAATAGAAGCCAAGGAAAAATTGGGAGGAAAACCTGTCA
>JAHEMP010000160.1 GCA_024643585.1 Crocinitomicaceae bacterium
CTACTCTAAGAAAAATGTAAAAATCTGCGCTTCTCATGCCGGTTTAACATTAGGAGAAGATGGTGCTACCCACCAAATTCTTGAAGACATTGGAATGATGAAAATGCTTCCGAACATGACGGTGATTGTTCCTGCTGATTTCAACCAAACAAAACAAGCGACTATCGCAATTGCGGACCACGAAGGTCCGGTTTACTTGCGTTTTGGGCGTCCGGTGATGCCGATATTTGTTGCTCCTGATGCAAAATTTGTAATTGGAAAAGCGGATGTGCTTACTGAAGGAGTGGATGTAACAATCGTTGCCTGTGGACACTTAGTTTGGAAATCAATTGAAGCTGCAAAAGTTTTAGCTGAACAAGGAATTTCTGCTGAAATAATTAATATGCACACCATTAAACCTTTGGATGAAGACACTTTGCTAAAATCTTTAGCAAAAACAAAATGTGTTGTTACAGCCGAAGAACATATGATAAATGGTGGCCTTGGTGATTCTGTTGCGCAAGTCGTTACACAGAAATTGCTTGTACCACAGGAATACGTTGGTGTTCATGATAAATTTGGCGAATCAGGTGATCCTATGGAATTGATGACAAAATATGGCATTGATACACAAGATGTTGTCGCTGCTGCCTTACGAGCAATCAAACGAAAAGCCTAAGCTATGTCTGAGCTTGATTTCCTTAGAAAACAAGGTCAAACCAACCCGTTTCCCTACCTAATCGATGTCGATTACGCGGAAGGTATATATATTTTCGACAAATCTGGAAAATCCTACATGGATATGATTTCGGGTGTTGCTGTGAACAATATTGGGCACCGACATCCAAAAGTTGTAAAAGCAATTAAAAACCAAACGGACAAACATTTGCACGTAATGGTTTATGGCGAATTCATTCAAGACTCACCTTTGTTGATGGCTCAGAAACTAACAGCCATGTTGCCCGATAATTTAAATTGCGTATACCCTGTTAATTCAGGTACTGAGGCAAATGAAGCGGCCATCAAACTTTGCAAAAGAGTAAGGGGTAGGACTGAAATTGTATCGTTCCGAGGTTCCTATCACGGAAGCACGAATGGCTCTTTGTCCATTTCAGGAAATGAAACCAAAAAACAAGCTTTCCGTCCCTTACTTCCGGATGTGCGGTTTATTCAGTTCAACCAATTTGAAGACCTAGAAAAAATAACCGAACGGACTGCCGGAGTAATCTTAGAGACCATACAAGGCGATGCAGGTGTTCGGATTCCAGAAATTTTGTATTTACAAGCCTTGCGCAAAAGATGTTCTGAGGTGGGTGCACTTTTGGTTTTTGATGAAATTCAAGTTGGTATGGGGCGCACCGGGAAAGTATTTGCTTTTGAGCATTTCAATGTAGTTCCAGACGTATTAACTCTGGGTAAAGCTTTGGGTGGAGGTTTGCCAATTGGAGCAATAGTTTCATCGTATGAAAATTTACAAACATTCACCCAAAATCCTATGCTGGGCCATATAACTACCTTTGGGGGAAACGCATTGGTTTGTGCAGCTTCGGCAGCCACATTGGAGGTGTTGGACGAAGAAATTGACTTCGCTGAAGTGGAGCGATTAGGACAATTACTCGAAGATTTAATTGGGAAAAACGCAGAAATTAAAGAAATTCGACGAAAAGGTATGTTGTTCGCCTTTGACATGGAAAGCTTTGAACGTGTTGAAAAGGTTGTAAAAAGATGCCTTGAAAAAGGTCTGATTAGCTTTTGGTTTTTATCGCATCCTTATAGTTTCAGATTGAGTCCGCCATTGACGATCAGCGAAGATGAAATAAGAAAAGCTGCCAGTATCATTGTAACAAGCATTGAAGAAACATCAGAACACTAAATCTTGTTTACTACTTAGTTTCTAAGTTTGTTTGAAATTGTCCCATTTTAAGTGCAATTTATCGTTAAAAAATTCAAACTTTAACACGTAATTTGTAAAATTAAATACCTTCGTTTTAAAATTGAGAATCATGAGAAAATCTATCATTTTTGTTTTGTTGCTAGCTGGAATTATGCAGTCTTGCGCACCTGTGTATAACTGCGGAGAAAATCCTACTAAAAAGTTAAAAGGATCCAAACGATTAAAATCCATTGTCTTCCAACGAGACAGTCTCTGTTCTGCTTTGGACAATCAAAAGATTGAGAATGTAGAATTAAAGCAAGACATCGATGAATTAAATGAAAATTTAAACGAATCGAAAAGTGAAACAGCAAAATGGAAGTCCGATTTTGAATCTTTGACAAGCCAGTCTAGTTCGGAGCAAGCAAAATTGCTTCGTGCTTTGAAAGAGCGAGAAGCGACTATTGCAGAACGAGAGAAGGCTTTAAATGACATGAAAGCGATAATCTCTAGACAAGACTCGATTACTGAAAAATTAAATTCAACTTTAAGAAATGCTCTTTTAGGATTCAATTCGGACGAATTATCCGTTGAAGTAAAAAATGGGAAAGTTTACGTTTCGATGTCCGATAAACTTATGTTTAAATCCGGAAGTGCAGATATGGAAACGAAAGGAACAGAAGCCCTAAAATTGCTAGCTGACGTATTAGTTAAAAACCCAGATATTGACGTTTTGGTTGAAGGACATACAGACAATGTTCCAATTAAAACAGCAATGTACAAAGACAATTGGGATTTAAGTGTGGCACGTGCAGCATCAGTTGTAAGAACATTAACGAATAATTACAAGGTGGCCCCAAAACAAGTTACACCTGCTGGTCGTGGAGAGTATTTTCCAAAAGGCGACAATGCCACGCCAGAAGGAAGAGCTAAAAATCGAAGAACCGAAATTATCCTCTCTCCTAAATTGGACGAAGTGATGAATTTATTGAATACGAAATAAAAATATGCAAGTTTAAATTAAGTGGGACAGCAAAGAAATTTCTCGTCCCACTTTTTTTATTCCGTTAATTTTACAAGTCCTACAAAAAAATAAAAATGGAAACCATTACGATAAAATTGAACAAATGGAGATTATTATTGATCATTGTTATATCCGTAATTTTTATAATGAACGCGCTGACCATTTTATTTGAAGCAAAAAATGAAGTAGTTAAAACCACTCCTGTTTTAGTTAATCTTGTAGGCATTTCGACTCTCCTTTTTTTTAGTGTTGTTCTGTATGTTGCTTCAAAACAGTTGTTTAATCCAGAATTGGGTTTAACTTTTGATGACGAAGGCATAAACGATCATTCGAATGGCGTAGCTGTTGGGTTGGTAAAATGGGAAAACATTATAGACATCAAGACGCATCGGTTTTTATTTATGAAATCAATGGTTATTTACACCAACAATCCTGAAAAATACCTGAGGGAAGCGAAAGGTTTAAAATTAAGAGTATTGGCAGGGAATTTAACCCGAACAAAATCTCCTATTGTCATTTCGTCGAAAAGCTTAAAAATAAGTTACTCTAACTTGGAAGAGACCACACGTAGGTTTTGGAACAAAAACAAGAAAATATGAAAACAGCAATCATTCTTGGGGCAAGCGGATTGACAGGAAGTCTTTTGTTAAAACGCCTTCTAAGTGATCCTGACTATGCCAAAGTAAAAGTATTTACTCGAAATTCATTGGGCAACTCCGATCCCAAAATTGAAGAATTTATTTGCGATGTCATCGATTTAGAATTACAAGAAAATAATTTTAAAGGCGATGTCGTGTTTTGCTGTATCGGAACGACGAAGAAAAAGACGCCTGATAAATCCATTTACTATAAAATAGATTACGGAATCCCTGTTACAGCGGCCAAATTGTGCGTGAAAAATGAAATCGATACCATTGTTGTCGTTTCAGCACTTGGCGCAAATGTGAAAAGCAGCATATTTTATAGCAGAACCAAAGGTGAAATGGAAAAAGCAATTTCAGATTTGCAGATAAAAAATATCTATTTCATGCAACCTTCTTTTATTGGTGGTGACAGAAGCGAATCTCGAGCTGGAGAAAAAATGGGGATCTCTATATTTAAGTTTATTCAACCCATCCTTATTGGTCCATTAAGAAAATTCAGACTGATTTTGGCAGACACAATTGCCAAAGCCATGATTAAGGTTGCTAAAATAGGATACAAAAAATCCGTTTTAGAGTCGGATGAAATTGAAAGTTTCGCTAAATAGTTTAAAGCAATTTATCCATAAATTCTTCCATTTTTCTGTAGCAATAATCCAATTCATTGTCCGAAATACAATACGGAGGATTTAAAAACAGTATGTTACCCAAAGGGCGAAGAAGTATGCCATTTTCTAGAAAGAAAGAATATGCCTCGTCTCGAATGGAAGAAAAATAGGAACTTTCTTTTTCCGTTCTTAATTCAAAAGCGATAATCGTACCCTGCATTCTAACTTCCGTTAATGCACCATGGTCTTTTATTTTTTCTAAAAATAGTTTGTGCTTTTCGACTATCCTTTTTACGTTTAAGTTGGTATGAGGCTGGGCAAACAAATCTAAGCTAGCGCAAGCCGCAGCGCAAGCCAATGGGTTTCCAGTATAAGAATGACCATGCAAAAGAGCTTTGATTTTCAAATCATCCAAGAAAGCTTCGTAGATTTTATCGGTTGCTACGGTTAATCCCAATGGTAAAACACCACCTGTCAAACCTTTTGACAAGCAGACAATATCTGGTTTTGAATGTCCATGATTCATCGCAAATAATTCACCAGTTCTATACCAACCTGTCATGATTTCGTCATAGATAACCAATACATTATTGTCTTGAGCCAATCCAACTAGTGCATCCAAAAACTCAACAGAATACATGCGCATTCCTGCTGAGCCTTGAACCAATGGCTCGACAATTAATCCGGCTATTTCATTCGTTTCAAATAGTTTTTTCGCTGATTTTAGTATTTCCGACTCTTTTTCTTTTGAAGGAAATTCCAAAAAATCTACGTCAAAAAACAAATGCTCAAAAGGTTGATTAAAATACCCTCGTTGACCAATGGACATGGCTCCAAAAGTGTCACCGTGATAGGCGCCTTCCAATGCGACGATTCTTCTTTTCGGTTTTCCTTGGTTATGCCAAAATTGAAATACCATTTTTAGCGCCACTTCGACAGCGGTTGAGCCGTCGTCGGAAAAAAACACCTTTTGAAAATGACTTGGTAATATTTCGATAATGCGCTCTGCCAATTCTTCGGCTTTTGGGTGGGTCACTCCAGCTAAAAGTACGTGATCCACTTTCTCAAATTGATCTTGAATCGCTTTTGCAATGTATTCATTTCCGTGACCATGAACATTCACCCACCAAGAGGAATTCGCATCGATATATTCCTTTCCATCGTCAGCGGTCAATGTCACATTACGAGCCTTCACAATATTCAATGGCTTATTAGCCGTTTTCATTTGAGTAAACGGGTGCCAAACAAAACTTTTGTTGTTATTCGCCACTGTTATTTTTTTTGATTGAATGGAGAACTAATTTTTCTTTCCAGAGTATTGCTTGCTCCTGGACAAACTTCTTATTCACCTCGTCCACAATCGGTATTCTGCCCAAAATATCGACTTGAGATTGCTTTGCAATAATACTTTCAGTCGCTTTATTTTCTGCGCCGACAAAAATTATTCCTAGTATATCTATATTTCTTTTTTTCAAAACTTCCACGGATAGCAATGTATGATTAATGCTCCCAAGATAGTGTCGAGACACCAATACAACCGGCCAATTATTTTTTTCGATTAGATCAACTAGTAAAAGTCCGTCTGAATTTAATGGTACCATCAACCCTCCTGCACCTTC
>JAHEMP010000161.1 GCA_024643585.1 Crocinitomicaceae bacterium
AAACAACATTGCATTGACAAGGTAGGCTGCAAAATTTGGGAAAAGTTCGCTCGAAGCATACAAGTTGGGTTGAAAGGCCAAAATGGAATTAAAACCTTCAAACCAATCCAATTGGATGGAAATGACACTTATGGAAATGACGGCAGCCAATGAAAGTATGGATAGTACTAGAGATTGTCTCTTCCACCAACGAAAAAACAGGGCTAAGAAAAAAGCCAAAACTACAATGAACAGACAAATAAAAATAGCCGAGTCTATTGAACTTACCTCAAAAAGTGCACTGGGTTGTAGACTAAATAAATACTCTCCCTTTTCATTGAAAATATTATTGTTGCCTTTTTCCAAAGAAATTTCCATGTTAATTCCTGGATCAAGCTTAGAACTAAAAGAGTTGTTAAGATCCTTGTTTTCATAGGAATAATCTTTTTTAACCAACATGGAAACACAAATAGTGACCCTATCCAATTTTTGAATTTTGGCATAATACCAACCGTTTTGAAGATGCACCATTCCTTCGGATGGAAAATGGATATCCGCAAAGCGCAAAATTGGCAGTTCATTCGTATTCCAATACAATAAAGAATCATTCCTATAGATGTGGACATTGCAATCGGCCAAATTTTCTTTTACCCAGATGTTTTTCAGTCCATTCCGGTCGAAATTTGTTTTTTCGTAACGCAATGCGTCGTTTAGTTTCCTTTCTTCTTGCAAAAAAGTTCGCTGAAAATTCTCAATTTTTCTTTCCAAATTTGGACGAAAAAGTCGCATCGAAAAAATAGAAAACACTATCAATGACACTAAAAATAGTAGGGCGACTCTATATTTGAAAAGTTTCTTCTTTAGCGACATATTGTATTTGAAAATCGTAGTTTACTTGTAAAACGCTTGATTGATTAAAGTTCGTATAAATTATGGAAAGCGCAATAGTTCGGGCTTATTCTTCCGTTTTCTTCGGATAAACACCCATTTCTCGTCCGTACATGTCTCTAAAAACGAGTTCCCCATTTTCAAAAATGAACAATTTGGTTTTATCCAATTCCGTGTAAAACTGAAACTCTAGTTCATCATTCCGTGTCAACAAAAAATAATTATTCCCTCTTTTTAAGTAGTACCGTGTGTCAATTTGAAGTATTTGTAATGGAACTTTTCCTGTCGAAAAATTCATGACCCATTCACCCAAAATTTTTGTTCGGCGCGCCCGTTGCATGTACAAAAATGAGCTTGATATAGCACACAATTGTTCCATGTCTATTTCAGAATTGTACTGATTTTCCAAAGTGCGGAGTGCCAAAGAAAATTCTTGATCCAAGGCAATTTCCTGTCCATTGTACCAAAAAAGCATGTTGATCATTGCATAATTTGGGTAGGCTTTTTTCCAAACTTCCGAATTTTTTCCATCTAGTAATTGAAAAAACGTCCGGGCTCCAACATCCGAAAAATTATTGTGAGCATGGATACTCAATAGCGTGTAAACGGCTCTTTTTCCAAATTTTTCTTGTGTCGGAAATCCATATTGTTGAATCAAATATGCTGCCTTTAGTCGATTCAACACGGTTACAGAATCCATGGGCAGTTTCAAGGAGGTGTTATCTCTATCAAATTTATAGAGCTCGCGCCAATATTTTTCAACTCTTCGATCAGTTTTCAGCCGATCAATTTCGCCTTTGAAATACGAAAATTCAATTTGAGCACAAAATTGATTTGATACCAGTAGAAAGCAAGAAAGAAGTACAATGCGCATCTACTTTTTAGAGTTAGGAGGTTAGATTCAGCGATTTTATGAGTGAATCGGTTAGTCGATTGTATTCACCATCAAAATCATGTTCATTCCGAAAATAAAAATGCGCTTTGTCTTTGTGCGGGGCCAAAAATTTATCAAAACAAGGCAATACATGATTGTTCCATTGGTATAGAATGGCTTCCCTCGTATAACCTCGGGTTTCTTCATCGCGATAAAGTCGTCTGTCCAATTGTATTGTTTCGTCCACCTCCATAAAAATACTGTAATCCAATAGCTCGTGAAGTTCTTCGTAGTGAAATAAGAAAAGTCCTTCGACAATAATTAAATCAGAGGGGTGAAGGGTGATTAATACATTTTTGTTTGGCGGCGAATTGAAATGATATTCCTTCACTTCGATTGATTTACCTTGGTGTAAGGCTTTCAAATCGGCAATCATTTTATCTTGATCGAGAGCCGTCGGCAAATCAAAATTAACTTCACCGTTCTCGTCCACCAACTGTTCTTCAAAAGGGCGGTAATAATTGTCCATAGAGAAAACAGTAGGATTTAAGGACTCATACCCTTTCGCTAATCTGCGAAGCAAAGTTGTTTTCCCAGATCCGCTTCCACCACAAATTCCAACTATCATTTTTTACTTTCTTGGATTTAATTGTATGAAACAAAAGTACTATCTTCTTTTTAACTTTGCTCGACTTCATTAAAGAAAGCACCTGCCTATTCTTGATATCTTACTTTTTTTGGTTTTCACTAACTTTCTTGCGACTTTTATCGTTTAATATAAAGTGAATCGATAATCTCAAACCCATGAAAAAAATATTTTTCCAATTAGCAGCCTTATTGTTGATCATTACCTCTTTCACTTCCTCGGAGGAAGGAAATTTTAACATTGGCGATAAAGCTCCTTTGTTGGACTATGAAATGGAAAACATCAATCAGGAAATTACAACGATAGAAACATCAAAAGGTGCAAATGGTATCATCGTCGTTTTTTCATGTAATACCTGCCCATTTGTCGTTGGTAGCAGCTCTTTTATTGGATGGGAAAAGCAGTACAACGAGTTGTATTCATTAGCAACAGAAAACGATTTGGCATTTGTTTTGGTTAATTCCAACGAAGCGAAAAGAGAAGATGACGACTCTTTTGATGCTATGCGAGCGCATGCAAAATCCAAAGGGTACAAAATGAACTATTTATTGGACAAAAACTCCTTGTTGGCAAACGCTTTTGGCGCCAAAACAACTCCACACGTTTTTGTGTTAAACAGCGATAGTCAATTGATTTACAAAGGCTCCATCGATAACACTTGGGATTCGAAAAGAGAAAAAGACATTCCGTATTTGAAAAATGCGATAGCACAAATCAAAAGCAAACAAAAAATATCAACCACTGAAACGGCTCCAAAAGGTTGTTCAATTAAACGTGTACAATAAATGATTATCAGAAATATACTTCTTGCCGTTACCTTAATTTGTTCAAGTTTCGCATTTGGACAAACCAAAGCAGGTATTCTACCACCAAATTTTAAGCAAAAAGTCCCGACAGTTCAATCCTTTTATAAAACTGTGAAAGTAGACAATGAGCAGGAACGACTTCTTGCGAAATCAATAAACGACGAGTCATTGGACAAGATGATGCGCTTTGGCAAAGAAATACCTTCCTCCATTGATTTCATTTCTTCAGCTGATAAATTTGTTCAACCCAACGGGAGAATTATTTACCAATATCGATTGATTTCGAAGGATGCTTTGTCTATAAATTTGATTTTAGAGCAATTCCATTTAGCAGAAGGCGCCTATCTCTTTTTGACGGATGAAAAATCAAATAAATACATAGGGGCATATACTTCCGACAATAACAACGAAGCGGAAGTTTTAGGCACAGAATTATTAAATTCTGATGATATTGTTGTGGTATTGGACGAACCAGCCAACGCGTCAGAAC
This sequence comes from Crocinitomicaceae bacterium, assembly GCA_024643585.1. Lineage (GTDB taxonomy): Bacteria > Bacteroidota > Bacteroidia > Flavobacteriales_D > Crocinitomicaceae > UBA2040. The sequence continues at coordinate 3,684 of JAHEMP010000161.1, forward strand.
CTTCTCGTTTTATTATTTCCACCATTGTTCACGGATTTGAAGATTTAGAATCATTGGCAAAGGGGTTGAATACTTCCGGTGATTGTCATTACGATGTAAACTGTAGTCTCGGAACAGGATATGAATTGCAAACAAAGTCTGTGGCAATGATGGTTAACGGTGGAGGATTTTGCACCGGTTCGTTGGTGAACAACACGTCAGGAACCATTATTCCTTACTTTATTTCGGCAAGACATTGTGGAATAGCTCCCACCAACTGGGTTTTCCGTTTTCGTTGGGAAGCACCTCTGGGTCAAACGTCCTGTGCGACAAATTCTCCTTCCGGCAATGGTCCGACAACCTATAATGTGAATGGAGCCGAACTGAAAGCACAAAACACAAATTCAGATTTCGTACTTGTAAAATTAAATGCAGATCCGGATCCAAATTGGGGCGTATATTACAACGGCTGGGACAACACCGATTCTTCAACTGCTTCTATGGGAATAGGAATTCATCATCCAGATGGAGATATTAAGAAAATATCCATTAATTCAGATCCCTTGACACAGCAGACCATCACTTTTTTGGGAACGCAAGACAATGCATGGGTAGTAAGCAATTGGGAATATGGAGCTACTGAACCTGGTTCTTCCGGTTCTCCTCTTTTCAATCAAGAAAAAAGATTGATTGGCGTTCTCTCTGGAGGAACATCTGCATGTCAGGGAATTGCTCCAAATGGACAACCCGATTTCTACGGTCGTTTTGGTTATGGATGGGACAATGCAACAAGCGCGAACGGACGTTTAAAGGATTGGTTGGATTCGTTAAATACTGGGGCAACAATTATAGATGGAGTCGATCCAGCCATTGGTTATGATTTGGTAGACGCTTCGTTGTCTACGATTGTGGGAATTCCAGAATCCAAGTGTGATAGTATTGCAAATTTGAGCTTTCAATTGATAAATAGTGGATTGAACAATCTAACCCAGGTAGACTTAGCTTATGGTTTTAACGGTTTGTACAACAATACCTATACTTGGACAGGAAATCTGCCGACATACGGCAACGCCACTATCAACTTATCAGGTATTACTATTCCTTTGGGTCAAAACACTTTTTCCTTGAAAGTTGTAAATTCAAATGGAGCAGTGGATGTAAATGACAACAACAATTACCTGACAACACCTATGTATCGTTTGCAAAACGATTTTACAGCAAAATTGGTTTTGGATTTGGATTGCTATGGAAGCGAAACTTCTTGGAATATCAAAGACAATTCCGGTAACGTTATTTATTCAAGTGAAGGATATCAAGACGATGCTTTTGGATTGTATGAATACTTGTTTTGCTTGAGTTATGGTTGCTACACCTTTTCAGTGTACGATCAATATGGTGATGGCATGTCAGGATGTTCAGCTGGCGAAGGAGGAAACGGTTCATATGTCTTAAGTGACAATGCAACTGGATTTGTTTTCTCTGAATTGACTGAAAACGATGCTAACTTTGGAAGCTTCTATTCTGATTCTTTCTGCGTGAACTCAACCACATCATTAAACGAATTTGCCCTTGAAAATATAATCAGTTTATTCCCTAATCCAGGGAATGAGAAATTAACCATAAAGTCTGCAAGTTTCGAATTACATCAAATTACAGTATATAGTTATACTGGGCAAGAGGTGTTTAAAGGTGATTTGTCGGGTAATACTGCAACGTTGAACACGGCAGACTGGCCTGCTTCTGTTTATCTTGTTAAAATAAAGACCGAAAAAGGTGAGTTAATGAAAAGATGGATAAAGAATTAATATCCGTTTGTGAAATTAATTCTTAAACCATTTTGATTAATATTTAGGCAGCGAAAAACTTGACCGATTCTGAAAATACTAAATAATAGCTGCAATCAATTTTGAACAATTAGTAATACTTGTTGTTAAACGTTATCTTTAGGTATATACTTTTTTTTAAAATCACTTTTGTGAGATTGTTCTACGAGTAAATCAGAAAAAATCGAGATTAGAGCGGTATTCATTAATTCCAGCAGAATTACTAAAT
>JAHEMP010000162.1 GCA_024643585.1 Crocinitomicaceae bacterium
AAACAAGTTGCAGAGGATTTGTCAAAAACGAAAACCCCCTTTATAATAATCGAAAGCGATGCAGGACTTATTAATGACCTAGAGGAAGAGTTAGGCTATGTTTTTTTTAAAGGAGACGCAACCTCAGATGAAACCTTAGAGAGAGCGAATCTGAGAGAAGCCAAAGCTGTTATAAGTTGTTTACCAAAAGATACCGACAATTTGTATGTGGTTTTGTCTGCTCGAGAAAGATCTTCAAAGGTTATTATCATTTCGCGTGCTACTGTTTCGGGCTCTATTTCTAAATTAAAATTTGCCGGAGCAAATAACGTTATTTTACCGGACACAGTCGGAGGCTCGCATATGGCGTCATTAATCACTAATCCTGATGTAATGGAATTTTTAGACATCGTTAGGGTTCAAAGTTCAGAAGGAGCCAATATCAATTCCGTCTCCTTTGCTGAGCTGCCAGCGGACCTTCAAAACATGACCATTGGTGAATTGGACGCTAAAAAAATGACAGGAGTGAGCATCATCGGTTACAAAACACCTGAAGGGAATTATATTGTAAATCCAGATTCAGATATTATTATGGTTCCTCACTCAAGTCTTTTCGTTTTAGGCTCCGCAGAACAAATTAACAAATTACGATCCCTATTTGGATTAAAACATTAGAATGAAAATATTAATAACCGGATCAAATGGATTATTAGGTCAAAAATTAGTCAAATTGTGCCTTGAAAAATCAATTGATTTTGTAGCGACCTCGTCAGGTGAAAACAGAAACATCGATTGCCCAAAAGAGAATTACAGATCATTGGACATCACTTCACCTGAGCAAATAAAAGCAATCTTTACTGCCACGATGCCCTCAGCAATCATTCATACAGCGGCAATGACCAATGTAGACGAATGTGAGCAAAAACCAGCCGCCTGTCACCAAGTAAACGTAATGGGAACAGCCTATCTTTTCACCGCTGCCCAGAAGATTAATGCCCATTTCCAATTGCTTTCAACGGATTTTGTTTTCGACGGCGAAAAAGGAAATTATAATGAAGAAGATAGTGTCGCACCACTTAGTGTTTATGCTAAATCCAAAGTGGATGCAGAAAGATTATTGCAATTGGCAAATTATACCAATTGGTCAATAGTGCGAACAATAATTGTTTACGGCACGGGTAAAAATTTGTCCAGATCAAATTTGATACTATGGGCAAGGGAGGCGCTGTCAAAAGGAAATACTCTAAATATTGTTGATGACCAATTTAGAGCCCCAACATGGGCGGAAGACTTGGCTATCGGTTGTTTGTCAATAATTGAAAAAGATCAATTCGGAATTTTCCATTTGTCGGGTCCTAAAACGTTTTCAATTTTGGAATTGGTCAAAATAATTGCCAAGCACTATGGTTATTCGCTAGAAAACATTTTACCTGTATCGTCAAATACCTTGAATCAAGCAGCAAAGAGACCTCCTAAAACTGGTTTTGATTTGACCAAAGCCAGAATTTTATTAGACTACAATCCAATAACATTAGAAGAAAGTTTAAGATTACTTGACAAGGAGATTGAATTAATGGAACAATAGCCGCCCTAATCCAATTAAAGTGATAAAATTCCTTATATTCGAAACATTAAACAAAATCAACTATGGCAAAAGCAGAATCCTCGGGATGGGGATCACGTGTTGGACTTATACTCGCAATGGCAGGAAATGCTGTTGGACTTGGTAATTTCTTAAGATTTCCTGTACAAGCTGTCGAGAATGGCGGTGGTGCATTTATAATACCTTATCTAGTATGTTTCCTATTAATGGGAATCCCTCTATTATGGGTAGAATGGGCTTCTGGTCGATTCGGAGGCATTAGAGGAAATCACTCTACACCTTTCATTTTTGATTCAATGAACAAAAAGAGAGTTTGGAAATACATCGGTGTATTTGGAATTTTCACCAATATTGCTGTAGCCTCTTATTACTGTTACATTGAATCCTGGACCATGTCCTACGTATATCATTCTGTAATTGGAACTTTCGACGGAATGTCTCAACAACAAGTTAGCGACTTTTTCTCATCCTATACGGATATTGGAGTTTCTACAACAGGAATACCTTATGAAGCCGTTGTTTTTTACCTTCTTTGTTTACTATTAAACACCTGGATTTTATCAAAAGGTCTAGGAGGCGTAGAGAAAGTAGCTAAGATAGGCGTTCCTATGTTGTTGATTTTTGGAGCCTTTTTAGCGATAAAAGGTTTGACTTTAGGTACTTCTGGAGCTTCTGCAGAAATTCCAGATGCAAATGCTCTTGATGGTATAAACTTTCTATGGACTCCACAATTTAGTTCCCTACTTGACTTAAAAGTATGGCTTGCTGCGGCAGGACAAATATTCTTCACATTGTCTTTGGGAATGGGTACAATTCATTGCTATGCTTCTTATTTAAAACAAAAAGATGACATAGCATTGAATTCATTAAGTGCGGGTTTCACAAATGAATTTGTTGAAGTGGTTTTAGGATCTCTAATCGTCGTGCCGATTGCTGCTGGGTATTTAGGTCTAGATTGGGTAATTAACAATGCAGGATTTGGAATGGCCTTTCAAACCATGCCTTTTTTGTTTGAGAAATGGGGTGAATTTATAGGTACAATTTCTGGTGTATTCTGGTTTGGTCTTTTGTTCTTTGCAGGAATTACCTCGTCACTTGCCATGGGAACACCTTGGATGGGATTCATGCAAGACGAATTTGGTTGGGGACGGAAAAAAGGTGCATGGACATTCGGTTTAATCGTACTTATTTTAGGACTACCTACCGTTTTCTTCTTCAAAGAAGGAGTTTTTGACGAGTACGATTATTGGGCTGGAACAGTCTCTTTAGTTGTTTTTGCTATGGCTGAAATTATTCTTTTCGCTTGGGTTTTTGGAATAACAAAAGGTTGGGATGAGATCAATGCTGGAGCGGATGTCAAATTGCCTAAAATCTATAAACCTATTTTGAAATATGTGACTCCGACTATCCTACTGATTGTCTTTTTAGGTGCTTTTATTACACCAAAGGATAATGATTGGAAAAAAGCGATTACTGAAGGGTGGGTTTTGGACAATGGAAGTGTGTTGGCGAAAATTACGAACAGCGATATTGTTGTGAACAAGGAATTTTATTCTGACCACAAGGAATACGATCAAGCCTCTGGTATAGTTGACACAATTATTCATGACAAAGAAAATAAGGTTCATATATTAAAAGTTCAAGACAATATTCGCTTCTACAGAAATGAAAAAGGTGTTGTCAAAGAGGCGAAAAAAGAAGCTATCCTTAAAAACATTGGTAAGAATTATGTTTTCTTCGATTCCGTTGCGGTTTGTCGTGAGTACAAATTCAAATGGGACAACAAAATTACAGTTCAAAAAGGCGATGTTTTGAAACTTGGTTCCACCATTGCAACTGGAGAATTCACGAACAAATCATTGTACACGAGCATAGGACGATTCCTATTGTTAGGTTTATTTTTATTCATCTGTTTCCTCGTATGGCGAGCGGGACGATTAAAAGAGCATTTATGAATACCTCAGCCCTAATTACCATGGGAATAACTCAAATTTTGGTTACTTTTTTCATGGTATACTTCTTTGTAAAGGTACTTCGAGCGCCAAAGCAGGCAGAACCAGATTCTTATTCTGAAAATGACGAAGATTAGTATTTGACTGAACAATCATGTCAAATCAGGAAGTAAATTTGTCCAAAAAAACCAGAAGAGGCATTTTGGTTTTGGTATGTATTTGTTTGGTCATCATTTACACGCCAAGGTTATTAATTTTGGCGAATCCGCCTAAGAAGATAAAATTGAGTTACTCTGAACTTCCTAAGATTGCAGAGTTAAATTCAAATAAAGCGAGAGCGGAATATCAAAAAAAGGCCAAATTTGAAAAGAGAGTAAAATTCCAGAGACCACCAAAAAAATTCAACCCAAATGAATATTCAAGGGAAGAATGGATAAGTTTAGGTCTGTCGGAAAAGCAAGTAAATGTGGTGCTTAAATTCACCAAAAACGGTTTGCGTTCCAATGACGATTTGCACAAAATATTTGTTATTTCGGAGCCGCTTTATCAGTTGATCAAGGATTCTACTTTTTACCCTACAAAATCGAAGAGGATTGAAGAGAAGGATTTGAAGGATGACGCAAACAGAGTTAAAGCCACACCAAAATTTGAATTAATAGAATTAAACACTTCAGATGTTTCTGAATTGGAATCAGTTCCTGGTATTGGTCCTTTTTTCGCCAAAATGATAATTAAAAAAAGAGACGAATTAGGTGGATTTGTATCCAAAGAACAATTGTTAGAGGTCTACAAGATGGAAGTGGAAAAATACAATGAAATAGAAAAATATTTTCGCATAAATCCAGAAATTACAACAAAATTAAACATTAATGAAGCTTCCTTTGTTGAACTACGAGCCCATCCATACATTGATAGTAAAGTTGCAAATAGCATAGTTAAAATGAGGTTGCAAAAAGGCAGTTACAAATCCATTGAAGAGTTGAAAGAATCTAAATTAATAACCAGCGAACTTTTTCTAAAACTAAAACCCTATGTATATTTGTAGCCGTTATGTTAATAGATAAAGTAAAAGAAGCGATACGAGATGTGAAAGATTTTCCCAAAAAAGGGATAGTCTTCAAGGACATTACACCGATAATGTTGGATGCTAAATTGTCAAATGAGATAGTTGAGCATCTTTTCCAAATGTATAAGGATGAAAAAATTGAGGGTATTGCAGGTATAGAAAGCCGGGGATTCCTATTTGGATATCCACTTGCAATGAGGTTGGGAATTCCCTTCATTTTAATACGGAAGAAAGGCAAATTGCCTTATGACAAAATTCATCATTCCTATGATCTTGAGTACGGAAGTGCTGAAATAGAGATGCATACCGATGCGGTAAAAAAAGGTCAACGTATATTAATCCATGACGACTTGTTAGCGACTGGTGGGTCGGCACAAGCTGCAGCGAGTTTGATTACCAAATGTGGCGGGGAGCTTGCAGGATTTAATTTCCTTGTTTCCTTGGACTTTTTAAACGGAAAAAGCAAGTTAGAACAATTTACCACGAACATAGAATCAATCATTCACTACTAATAAGAATAAAAAGTTAAAAATGAATTTTGACCAAAACGAAAATCAAATTATTATCGCCCAAATGATTCGCGATTTTGCGGAGAAGGAAATTAAACCACACTTCATGGATTGGGATGAGACACAAGAATTCCCTATTCAAGTATTTAAAAAATTAGGAAAGCTAGGTTTGATGGGAGTGTTTATTCCAGAAGAATATGGTGGGTCAGGATTTTCATATTATGAATACATCACAGTTGTGTCAGAAATAGCAAAAGTTTGCGGTTCAATAGGATTATCTGTCGCTGCGCATAATTCTTTGTGTACAGGTCATATATATTATCATGGCAGTGAAGAGCAAAAGAAAAAATATCTACCCAAACTTGCGACTGCAGAATGGATAGGTGCTTGGGGACTCACAGAGACAGGAACAGGAAGTGATGCGGGCGGAATGAATACGACTGCCGTTCTGGAAGGAAATGAATGGGTACTTAACGGCTCAAAGAATTTTATTACACATGGAAAATCTGGAGATGTTGCCGTCGTAATTGCTCGCACGGGAGCTAAAGGAGATTCAAGAGGAATGTCCGCCTTTTTAATTGAAAAAGGTACTTCGGGG
>JAHEMP010000163.1 GCA_024643585.1 Crocinitomicaceae bacterium
CTTTGGCTTATTATCAAAAAAACGTACCTTCCTTTTTGAAAAAGAACGTTCGATTAATTGAATATGGATTTGATCTTGAACGGTTCTACAATTCAAATCGTTTACTTGAAATACCGGGAGGAAAATTAAAATTAATCAACGTCGGACGCTTTGCGATTTATAAAAATCAACGACTTCTCATTTCTATCGCACAAGAATTGCGAAAAAGAAACATAGATTTTGAAATGAATCTTTTGGGAACGGGAGTTGAGCAGGAGAACATACAATCACAGATCAACGATGCTAAGCTGCAAGATTTTGTCTTCTTAAGAGGGAATGTTGACAATGTTGAGCAATGGTTGAACGATGCACACATCTATGTACATTCGGCGTATTATGAGCCTTTTGGATTAGTGTTATTAGAAGCAATGGCATCTGGCTTACCCTGTATTATTTTGAATGGTAAAGGCAATGCTGATGTTGTTCAAAATGGACAAAACGGTTACATTTTCAATGAACAAAAGCCAGTTTTATTTTCCGACAAAATCGAAGAATTACAAAAAGATTCTGGTCTTTATAGTAAACTTTCCAGAAATGCTCAAGCATATGCTTCACGTTTTGCAATAGGACCAAAAACCGATGAGTTAATCGAATTTTACCAATCTTTACTTTCTAAATAAACGTTCAATGGCGGAAAAATTCAGATTTCAAAACTTAGACAGTATTCGAACAATTGCTTTTCTGTCCACTTTTTGTGCACATGCTTTTTATACTGAATCTGAATCCATTGCTAATTCTTCGGCTTTTAAATTTGTTATCAGCTTTTCACATTTTTTCAGTTTTGGTGTACCCATATTCTTCGTTTTAAGTGGATTTTTAATAACCTTTTTAATGCTTAAAGAACAACAAGAAAAAAATATTTTTAACCTCAAACATTTCTATGTTAGACGAGTGCTAAGAATTTGGCCTATCTACTTTATTGTATTAATTTTTGGATTTATTGTATTCCCGTTAATACGAATGTTTGTTCTACATCAGCCCTTGGAGGAAACTGCAAATCCGTTGATGTACGCTTTGTTCTTGAGTAACTTTGATCAACTAGCACATGTTACTTTGCCAAATGGGGTTGGACTTGGACCAACTTGGAGTGTCAGTGTTGAAGAACAATTTTATCTTTTTTGGCCAATAATTCTTTTACTCTTTCCAAAGAAAAAATTCGGTTTGGCCATTCTTTTGACCCTTATAGCATCGGTTATTTTTTCTTACTCATTTGATTTGGTAGCTAAACATACTATTCACTGTATGATTTATCTTTCATCCGGTGCACTTTTTGGTTATTTAGTGTTTTATCAAAAGGAAAAAATTCAAAAAATGACCAACATCAATTCTTTGCAATTTAGTATCGTCTTGCTTCTTCTTTTTGTATTAATATATGCCTCCATAAATGGAATTGGATCCTATTTAAGTGTCACGGGAATTGCTTTGTTAATTGGGTATATCATCGCTTTTCAAATTCAAAACAAACGATTTCAATTTCAAAAAATTCCTTTCTTTGAAAAACTGGGGAAATATACATATGGTTTGTACTTGTATCACGTCATTTGTAACTTCATCATACACATACTCATTAGTGATCTTATAAAATTACAAGAAAGTCAATTCACAGTGCTTGTTTTGAAACCTATACTTTCCCTTGGTCTTAGTTTGGTTATCAGTTTTTTGTCGTATCGATATCTTGAAAGTTACTTCTTACGATTAAAGACGAAATTTAGTCCTTTGAAATCGTAGGCAATAGAATTAGTTGATTTGTGTTGCTTATCTTTAGGGTAATTATTTGTAAATGAAAAATAAAGAGATTCTTGGCATAATTGGAGTACACTACCCCTATTCCCTCTCGGAATCTTTCTTTCATGATGAATTGGTTGAACTCAGCAAACATTTTTCAAAAATTATCGTTTTTTTGACCGATACTCATCTGATATCCAAAAAGGAAATCTTGTTTGATGTGCCTGCTAATGTTGAATTAATTGAATTACGAACCAAGGCTTCGTTCATTTCTAAATTGAGAGTCATTTTTCAATTCAAACCTTTTGTCGTACTAAAAGAGTTGAAAACTAGAAAACCAAATTTTAGTTTTACAGAGAAACTTAAAGCATTAAAAACTTCATTTTATTATGAAAGTCGTCAAAATGTTTTTAAAGCAAGTTTGAGTGAATATTTAGAAAAGAATTCAATCAAACCGAATCATATTGTTCTTTATTCCTATTGGTTAAACGAGTTCACTTTAGGTCTAGTAAGACTTAAAAAAAACTTGTCTAATTACAATGTTTACTCCAGAGCACACGGTTGGGACGTTTATGAGGAGCGACACAATCCCCCATTTTTACCATTTAGAAAAGAAATGATTTCTAATTTAGACTTGCTTTTTCCGATTTCAGAACACGGCAAAGCCTACCTAGTAAATAATTTCAATTTAACCGATGATTCAAATCTTCAAGTATCACATTTAGGGACATCCTCTTTAAAAATCAATTCAAAAAAACAGGAAGAAAAACCGTTAGAGATAGTAAGTATTGCTTTTTTGAGTCCAGTTAAAAACATAGAATTATTAATTGAATCCTTAACAGAATTAACGATTCCTTTTCATTGGACCCATATTGGTGATGATGATTCGGAATACGCAAGGGCAATAAGAAAAATGGCAATAGAACGAATTCCAAATCCCAATCAAACTGTCCAGTTTTTAGGAATCAAATCAAAAGAAGAAATCCAAATCTTTTTGAGTCAGGCCTACATCGATGTATTCATAAACACAAGTATTTCAGAAGGTATTCCTGTGTCCATGATGGAAGCCCTATCGGCTGGGATACCTGTTGTCGGTCCGAATGTAGGTGGTATTTCTGAGTTGATTCGTGAAGGTTGTGGATTTCTTTTATCCTCCAAACCTTCTGCTTCAGAAATAAAAAAGACTTTTGTTCGAGTTTATAAGATGTCAGAATCCGAGCGAAACGATATGAAAATTGCTGCCGTCAATCGATGGGAAAAAGAATTTAACTCAATATGCAACTACGCTAACTTAGCAGTACTTTTAAAAGGCGATAAGGAATGAAGAAAGTTTTAATTCTTGCTTATGATTTTCCACCTTATGTTTCCGTTGGAGGACTTCGGCCAAAAGCTTGGTTTGACTATTTCAAAAATGTTGACATTGAGCCTATATTAGTTACTCGACAATGGGAAAATAAACACGGTAATTACTTGGATTACATTTCTGAAGGTAGTTCTCAAGTTGATATTTGTGAACAGCATGAAAATGGAATAGTTATTCGAACGCCTTATCGACCAAATCTATCCAATCGGCTTCTATTAAAATATGGTGAATCCAAATTTCGTCTAATCAGAAAGTCGATTACAGCCTTCTTCGAAGTTTTCCAATATCTATTGCCAGTTGGCACGAAAAGAGAACTTTATAAAAGCGCTAGAGATTATATTTCTAAAAATAAAGTCGATTGTATAATTGCAACGGGTGATCCCTTTGTTCTTTTTCATTATGCCAAAAAATTATCCGGTGAATTCAATATTCCTTGGATAGCAGATTATAGAGATCCGTGGTCGCACGAATATGAAAATCATGGGTCACTTTTTGAAAAAAAATGGACTCAATATTTAGAAAAGAAAATAGTCCCTTCAGCCAAATATGTCACAACGGTTTCAGAATTTCTAAAATTGAAAATAAACGAATTAACTTTCCATCGGAACATAGAAATAATTCCAAATGGCTTTGATTCCGAAGCTATGGAAAAAGTACAAAAAATAGAACAACAGTCCGATGTTCTGAGGATTGGATTTGCAGGATCTATATTTTTCTGGAATCCAATTGACAGTTTTTTAAAATCTCTATCCGATTTCTTGCTTGAAAATCCAGATTCTAAAATAGAACTGGATCTTTATGGTGTCAATAGTGAAAATGAAATAAAAACATCCATCCGTATAAAGTATCCGAATCTTCAGGATTCCGTTTTCATTTTTCCCCGAGTTCCAAATCAAGAATTATTGCAAAAACTAGCTCAATGTAATACACTATTATTGTTCAATCATTACTCTATTTTAGGCACAAAAATATTCGACTATTTGGGTCTAAAACGAAAAATACTATTGTGCTATACATCTGATAATGAATCAAAAAAACTAAAAAGTCAATATTTCCCACTCGCAGAGGTAAAATCTGAAAGCAACCAACTACAAGAAGAATTAATTAATGAATCCAATTCTGGAATCGCAATAAAAGATGGTGAACATCTAAAAAAAGTGCTTATCGACCTAACCGAAGAATTCCGCAAAACGGGTCAAATCAGTTGTAAATCAAATCACATAGATAAATATTCGAGAAAAATTCAGACTAAAAAATTGGCCGATATCATCCAATCTATTTGCTAAACAAAATTCAATTCGAGCAACGTTTTACTTATCTTCGCACCTATGTCGCAACGTATTGTCATTGTGGATTATGGAATGGGGAATTTGAACTCCGTAAAACGAAAATTGGATCGATTGAAAGCCGATTCAGTTGTTTCGTCCAATAGCGAAGTCATCCTTTCTGCTGACAAATTAATTCTGCCCGGTGTCGGAAATTTTGGCAAAGCGATGGAAAATTTGACCAAATCCGGTCTTATTCCTGTTCTAAATCAACTTGCATTTGAGAAGAAAATTCCAATTCTGGGGATTTGTTTGGGAATGCAGCTTATGTGTGAATCGAGTGAAGAAGGAAATGCAAAAGGCCTTGGTTGGATTGAAGGAAGGGTAAAACGATTTTCAGTGAGCGACCCGTTTAAATTTAAAATACCGCACACTGGCTGGAATACTTTGGTTCTTCATCAGGATTCACCTATCATGAAAAACATTGAAAACCAATCCGAATTCTATTTCGTACACGCCTTTCATGTAGAGTTAAAAGATCCTATTTTAGCTATCAATACTACGAATTACGATTACACTTTTGTCTCTGGCTTTCAGAAAGAAAATATTTATGGATTGCAATATCATCCTGAGAAAAGTCATGATATTGGTGACCAAGTTTTTAAAAATTTCATTGAGTTGTAAGCATGTTCCGCCCGCGTATCATACCCGTTTTGTTGATCAAAGAAAATGCTTTGGTGAAATCCATTCAATTTAGAAATCACAAATACATAGGTGATCCAATCAATGCTGTTAAAATATTCAACGACTTAAAAGCCGACGAATTGGTATTTTTAGACATTGAGGCATCCAAACAAAAACGACTCATTTCACCCGATTTTGTAAAAACAGTGGCCGAAGAAACCAATATGCCCTTTGCCGTTGGAGGCGGGATTCGAACCATTGAAGATATTCAGAAATTAATTGCATCTGGCGCTGAAAAAGTAATTATCTCCGAAGCAGCATTTCAAAATCCTGATTTTATTGACCAAGCAGTTAGTAGTTTCGGTTCATCGACTATTGTGGTCTGCATAGATGTAAAGAAAAACGTATTCGGAAAGCAGAAAACATACACCTTGAACGGTTCCAAATCCAGTAATTATTCCCCCTTGGAATTTGCGAAACTAATGGAAGAAAAAGGCGCTGGAGAAATCATAATTCAATCCATCGATAAAGATGGAACAATGGAGGGTTACGATTTTCAATTGATTTCTGAAATTTCAAACTCTGTCACCATTCCCGTAATTGCGCTTGGTGGTGCTGGAT
>JAHEMP010000164.1 GCA_024643585.1 Crocinitomicaceae bacterium
CGTCACATCCTGGGGCTGGAGAAGGTCCCAAGGGTTGGGCTGTTCGCCCATTAAAGTGGCACGCGAGCTGGGTTCAGAACGTCGTGAGACAGTTCGGTCTCTATCTACAGTGGGCGTTAGTTATTTGAGAGGACCTGCCTCTAGTACGAGAGGACCGGGGTGGACATACCTCTGGTGTACCTGTTGTGGCGCCAGCTGCATCGCAGGGTAGCTACGTATGGATGAGATAAGCGCTGAAAGCATCTAAGCACGAAACTCGCCTCAAGATGAGATAACTTTTAAGGGCCGTGGAAGACTACCACGTTGATAGGCTACAGGTGTAAAGTCAGTAATGGCATAGCCGAGTAGTACTAATTACCCGTAGACTTATATTATCGATACTTATTCATTTACTACTTCAATCATCCGATATATCAATAACTAAAACATTTAAAGTTTTAGGTGTTTATAGCATCATGGTCCACCTCTTCCCATTCCGAACAGAGAAGTTAAGCCTGATTGCGCTGATGGTACTGCCCTTTTAAGGGTGGGAGAGTAAGTCGACGCCACTTTTAAAGCCCCGTTCCTTTGGTTCGGGGCTTTTTTGTTGTCCAAAACTTAGAATACACCTTGGTACTACCCTTTTAAGGGTGGGAGAGATAAGTCCCTGCCTGTCGGCAGACAGGGACGCTAAACTTTTAAAGCCTCCTAGAGTGATCGTGGAGATTTTTTATATCTATACTTTTTTGTTCTAACCTTTTTGTTACTAACCGAAGTCTTCGATCGATAGCAGAATAAACGTCTATTTTAAAGCCTCAGCCCTTTGGTTCGACGCGCTGTTCAAATTAATTTGCAACGTTTATGATAAAAGGGATGTATTAAATTCTCTAATCTAATAGATCAACTTAAAGCCATGTTACTGAAAACACCAAATTCTGCATTCTACCTAGCAATGTTTAAGCAATTTTTTACTTAAATGTTGGTAACTCAAATGAATGATAGAAGAACTATTTTGCAGCGCTATTAAGTGTAAACGCAAATGTACTGCCCACACCAAGAGTGCTTCTTACGTTAATTGATTGTCCATGGGACTCAATAATGTGTTTAACAATTGCCAAACCTAGTCCTGAACCACCGTCATTTCTGTTTCTGCTTTTTTCAACGCGATAAAAGCGCTCGAATAATCGTGGAAACTGGGATTGTTCAATACCTATCCCGTCATCAGAAACTTCCACCGTAACAACATCATCTAATTGATATAGGCGTATTGTAGTTGTTCCATTTTCACGCCCGTAATTAATGCTATTGTTAATTAGGTTGGTTAATACTTGAGCTAACTTATCTTTGTCTCCATTGACGAATGTGGGTTCATAATCCTTGGCAATTTTCAATGAAATCGATTTTTCTCGGGCATTGTATTCAAGTGTGTCGAAAACGTCTTTAATAAGCTCTAAAATATCAAATGAAGTAAAGTTCATTTTTAGTTTATCCACTTCCAATTTTGTAATTTGATCTAAATCTTCTATGATACTCACCATCCTTTCTGTCGCTTTGGACGCACTTTCTAAAAATTTCCGATTTACTTTTTCATCCTCAAGACCACCATCGAGTAAAGTCAAAATATAACCTTGTATAGAAAAAATAGGGGTTTTTAATTCGTGTGCTAAATTACCTAGGAACTCACGTCGAAATTCTTCTTGGTCCTTCAATTTGGATATTTCTGTCAGTCGCTCATCGGTCCAAACTTTTGCACTTTCCTCAACCTCAGTAATTACGTCTTGGCGAATATCAAAATTTGGTTTGTCCGATTCTACGAATTTACCCTTTCTTAATATCCGGTAAATTATCTTAAGTCGATCTGCAATAAACCGTTTAATTAAAAAGTAAAAAATAGCATAGCTGAAAACGAAAGAAGAAAGCCAAATCATTAAGACAATCCCAATTGTTAACTCCCCCCGCAGAATATCTGCAATGAACAAAGCAATTAGAATGAGCACGCTGACCAAAGTGCTTCCAATCAATAATAGATGTAATGGCTTTAACGTTTTCAAATCTCACTAAATGTATATCCGACACCTTTCATTGTACGAATATACTCATCTCCGAGCTTTTCACGTAATTTACGGATGTGAACATCGATAGTTCTTTCACCGACGATAGTATCGTTTCCCCAAACAGTAGACATTATTTGATCGCGAGTAAACACTTTTCCTGGACGAGAAACTAACAGCTCAAGCAGTTCAAATTCTTTTTTTGGCAGAAAAATGCCAACACCTTTTACCTCTACCAGATATTTGTCGCGATTGATCACAACGTTTGAGTTATGCGTTGTTTTTATGTTATCAACACGCGTGCTTCTTCTTAACAAAGCACCTATTTTAGCAATAAGCACTCTAGGACGAATAGGTTTTGTAATGAAGTCATCCGCACCTGCTTCTAGACAAGCCACTTGACTATAATCTTCTGAACGTGAAGACAAAAAGACAACAACAGTTTCGTTTAGGCTGGCTTCCTGCCGAATTAAACCGCAAGATTCAACGCCATCCATAATTGGCATCATTAAATCTAATAGTATTAAGGCGGGTTGAATAGATTTTGCCTTTTCATATCCATCAAGCCCGTCATGTGCCGTATGTACTTGGAAACCTTCTTTTTCTAAATTGTATTTTAACATATCTAGAATGTCTTGTTCGTCGTCAACTAGTAATATGGTTTTGGAATTAATGTTAGTCATGCTTTTCATTTGAAACAAAATTAGCTTATCTATTTGCCAAAAAATAAAAATGAAGTTTATGTTTAGGTTAACAAAATATGAATGTATGTTAATTGTATGTTGTGAAGTAAGAAAGAAGCGCATGTTGATAATTGAAAATACTTTTGAAGGATTCTAATTCAAAGTGAAAGTTCCTAGAGTTAACTTAATGTTAAGAGATGTACTCTTTAAATTAATGTCAAGAAAACATTTGATTCATATGAAATTCAAACTGGACAGCGGTTTCACGCTCATCTGCACTTGAAAACCAACTTTAAGAAATAGTTACGATTGTTAATTTTCCCAGATTAAACCTATAGAAAAAGGCATCTTTGCACAAAAAAAAAAGAATGCAATTAAAACAATTTTTAGTCGTCACGTTTATTACGCTATTTTTCACTTCTCTAAATTCACAGATACAAGATTATTCTTTCGGAGAGGGATTAAGGTATAAAAATAAAGATGCTACCTTTCAACTTAAGGCAGCATTTAGGTTTCAATCTTTATTTGTTGCTGATTGGAATATTCGTAATGATAAAATTAAAAACACCGAAAATTTAAACACGACCTTCTTAATTCGTCGTTCTCGATTAAAATTTGATGGCTATGCTCTTTCACCAAAACTGGAGTACAAATTAGAATTAGGATTGTCGAATAGAGACATTGGCGCTGGTGAAGTAACAGTATTTAATAGTGCTAGTAATCTTGTTTTAGATGCATATGTAAACTGGAATTTCTACAAAGGCTTTTCAATTCTAGTTGGTCAAACAAAATTGCCAGGTAATCGTGAACGTGTCATTTCCTCAGGAAATTTGCAGTTTGTGGATCGTTCAAGATTGAACAGTAGAATCAACCTTGATCGTGACATGGGAATACAGTTTTCTCATGAAGCGACGATTGGAAAGCAATTTGGGATTGAGCAAAAAATTGCGATTTCCCAGGGTGAGGGAAGAAACGTCACTTATGGAAACATTGGTGGTCTGGAATATACCTACCATATGGAAATTAGACCATTCGGTAAATTTGCATCTGGGGGAGATTTTTCAGGTTCCGACTTAAAACGTGAGCAAAAACCAAAATTAGCTATTGGATTGACATTCGATATGAATGAAGAAGCAGGAAGAAGTAGAGGGAACCTTGGGTCCTTTTTTATAGGTCCTAATGTTTTGCGTAAAACCTTGTACACTGGTTTTGCAGACATGATGTTCAAATACAAAGGTTTTTCTATGATGGGTGAGTTTGCTATTAGAGGTACGGAAGGAAATAACCCAACAGTCTACCGAGAGGATGGCTCAGTGGTTGGAACATATTTTACTGGTTCGGCAATTAACTTACAGGCTGGGTATCTTTTTGAAAAGAACTATGAATTTAGTTTCAGATACACCAAAGTAAGAACACAAAATAGTTCTGTTGGGAAGGATGAGAGTCAATATTTTATAGGGTTTTCAAGATATATCGTTGGACATAAATTAAAGATTCAGTCTGATTTTGGTTATGAACAAGTTGAAGGTGGCGATGATGGATTAATCTGGAGATTGCAACTTGATTTCCACCTTTAAATAATTATTAACTTTTTGTGTAAGCCCTCATTTGATTTTCAATTGAGGGCTTTTTCTAGTATTATTGTTAAAATAAAAACAAACAATGGGTAACAAAGGAAATTTAAAAGAAGTCGCAGGTGTATTTTTCAAAATGGGATGTTTCGCATTCGGAGGACCGGCAGTCCATATTTCCTTAATGGAATCAGAAATTGTTCGAAAGCGCAAATGGATAACACATGAACACTTTTTAGATTTGGTAGGAGCTACAAATTTAATCCCTGGACCAAATTCTACGGAGATGACCATGCATTGCGGACATGAGCGTGCTGGTCGAGCAGGTTTGTTTGTCGCGGGTTTGGCTTTTATTTTGCCTGCAATTGTCATCACGGGTGTTTTTGCTTGGTTTTATACTGCTTATGGCAATCTACCATCAGTCTCACCCTTTTTAGAAGGAATAAAGCCTGCTGTCTTAGCAATAATACTTGCTGCCGTTATTAAATTGGGTAAGAAATCAATAAAATCAACCGAGCACATTATACTTGCGATGGCTGTTATCGTAATTTGCCTTCTTGGCGTTAGTGAAATAGTTGCTATGATTGGAGCAGGAATTTTAGGAATGTTTTACAAAATTGCTTTAACGAAACAAAAAGAAAATCCTAAAGCTTTTCTTCCTTTGCTTTTAACAAGTACCCCTGCGTTAGCTGTAAAACTTTCTTCATTAAACGTGTTTTTTACCTTCCTAAAAGTCGGAGCTTTATTGTACGGCAGTGGAATGGTACTTTTTGCTTATTTAGACGCTGAATTGGTCACTAGAGGATGGTTGACGCAACAACAGTTAATTGACGCAGTCGCTGTTGGTCAATTTACCCCAGGACCCGTTTTGTCAACGGCAACTTTTGTTGGATATCAGTTAAATGGTTTGGGTGGAGCGATTGCTGCAACAGTTGGAATATTTTTACCTTCATTTTTATTTGTGTTATTATTAAATCCTTTGATTCCAAAAATGAGAAAATCACTTGTATTTGGTTACTTCTTGGATGCAGTTAATGTGGCTGCAGTAGCTGTAATTGCAGCTGTTTTGGTCACAATGAGCAAAGCAACCTTAATTGATTGGAAACCGATTTTAATTGCTGCATTAGCAATTTTGGTAGTTTTTAAACTGCCGAAAGTCAGTGTAATTTGGGTAATTATTGGAGGAGCAGCTTTGGGTTGGTTGTTAACGCTAATTTAGTTCGAGAAACGTTTTGGGCAAAAATGACAACTTAAAAATTTAGAATAAAACCCCAGTTTAAAACAACATTTCTTACCGTTTTAACTTTCTTTGCAACACTTGCTTTTGCTAAGGTGATGGCATGAGCCACATTGGCTAAGGTTTGTTTATCTGGCCTTCATTAAATAACATTACTCCTAATT
>JAHEMP010000165.1 GCA_024643585.1 Crocinitomicaceae bacterium
TTCGAAATAAAAATGTCAATTTCGAATGGAAAACAGCTTTCAAAAAAACAGAGCGCCTATTTAGTGAGCAAAGAAGAATTTCTACAGTTTGTTTTCAAAATCAAAAGGATGGATTTGATTATTTAAGCGAGGTTAGCGATGATGAAGAAATTGCAGAAGATAATCTAAACTGGGTTGCCTACAAGCAAAGCTATTTCTCTTCAATTGTTAAGCCAAATGCTCCCTTTAAGTCAGGTTCTAGCAAAATGATTGTTCGAACGTACAAAGAAACCGAAAAGAAAAACAACACGCATTTGAAAGACTTCAATTCGTCGTTAACATTGGATTTGGTTGCCAGCGATGATGCCTCGATGAATTTCAACTGGTTTTTTGGACCGAATGACTATGAAGTTTTGAAATCCTACGGTGAAGGATACGATGATGTATTAAACTATGGTTGGGGATTATTCCGTTGGATTAACATCTATGCAGTTCAGCCCGTATTTAACCTTTTGCTTGAAATGGGTGTTGGGATTGGAATAGCAATATTGTTACTTACAATGATCCTAAAGTTGGTATTAATGCCAATCCAATGGAAAATGTATGTTTCATCGGCAAAGATGAAAATTCTGAAACCAGAAATTGACGAATTGAATGCAAAATATCCAGATAAAGCGGACGCTATGAAAAAGCAATCCGAAATGATGGGATTATACAAGGAATCCGGCGCAAGTCCTTTGGCTGGATGTGTACCAATGTTGATTCAAATGCCAATATTGCTGGCAGTATTCCGATTTTTTCCAACGGCTTTTGAGTTACGTCAAAAAAGTTTTCTTTGGGCTGATGATTTGTCCTCGTATGATTCTATATACAATTTTGGCGTTTACATATGGCCATATGGCGATCACGTTTCCCTTTTCACTTTGTTAATGGCTGGAACAACTTTGATATACACTCATGTCAATAGCGGTCAAATGCAAACTCCACAACAACCGGGCATGCCAAATATGAAGGTGATCATGTACATTTTCCCAATAATGATGATTTTCTTCTTCAACAACTATGCATCAGGATTAAGTTATTATTACTTCATCTCTACCCTATTCTCAATTTTGATAATGGTGGCAATTAAAAATTTCTTTGTCGATGAAGCAAAACTTAAAGCTAAGATGCAAGCAAAAAAGGCAACTGTGACCTCTAAGGGTCCAAGGCCAAAATCAAAATTCCAAGAACGTTTGGAAGCAATGCAAAAAGCACAGCAAGAAAAATTAAAAAAGAAATAATAAAAAAAGGTGTCTAGATAGACACCTTTTTTATTTCTAACAATTTTTGTTTCGTCGTATATTGCTTATTTTAGTCAAAAATTTTCATCATGAAATTCATACTTTTATTAGGCTTAGCATTATTTTCATTCGAAAAAGTTCAAGCGCATGAATATTTTTTTGGGTTTGCAGAATTGTCCTATAATTCTGAACAAGAAATAATTGAAGGAACTCTTATGGTGTCAACTCATGATCTTGAAGAGTGGTTTCAATCAAAAAAGCTACCTGTAAAGGAAATGGAAGACCATGTTGGTGATATAAAATTACAGCAAGACATGGCTTCAGCACTTTTTTCAGAGTTTAAAGTTAAAAACAATGGTACTTTATTAAAATTTGAACTAATTGGTTACGAAGTTTTACCAAATGGTATGACCAATTTCTATTTTCACTCATCCATCACTAAAAAACCGGGAAAACTGGACATTACATTCGATTTAATGATGAATGAATTACCAGCTCAACAGAACAAAATAACCTATTTAGATAAAGAAAAAAGTTATACATCCTTTTTCACAAAACAAAAACGACAATCATCCATAATAATAGAATGAAAAAAATAATTGTACTCCTATTCCTTCCAATCGTTGCTTTTGGACAGTCCAAATTTGCACAACTCGATCAAGAACTTCCTACTCCAAATGAATACCGTACAGCCGGCGGTGCACCTGGACATAACTATTATCAGCAGAAGGCTGATTACAAAATTGACATAAAATTAGATGACAAAACCCAAGTGTTAAGCGGTGTTGAAACGATTACCTACACGAATAATTCACCCGACAAATTGGAATATTTATGGCTTCAGTTGGATCAAAACATTTACCAACCTGGATCTGATGCTCAATTAATATCTATTGAAAAGATGGAGGACTTCAAATCAATTGGTGATATTGAAAGAAAAACATTCTATTACGAGGGCGGTTTTAAAATTGACGAAATCACTTCTGTTTCAGGTGGTAAAATGAAATATTTCATCAACAAAACCATGATGCGTATCGATTTGGACAAAGCATTGCTTCCAAAAGGTTCAATTTCTTTCAAAGTTAAATGGTGGTATAACATAAACGACCGATCAAAAGTTGGGGGACGCTCAGGTTTAGAGTATTTTAAAAATGAGGACAATTACATTTATACGATTGCGCAGTTTTTTCCAAGAATGTGTGTCTACAATGACGTAGAAGGATGGCAAAACAAACAATTTTTAGGGGCAGGCGAATTCGCACTACCCTTTGGAGACTATACTGTGAATATTTCCGTTCCTTCAGATCACATTGTCGGCGCGACAGGAGAATTACAAAATTCATCCAGTTGCTTGAATTTAGAGCAAAGAAACAGAATGAAAGCCGCTTTAAATTCGGATTCACCAATTTTAATTGTAACACAAGAAGAAGCTGAAGAAGCCGAAAAAGAAAAATCAACGAATTATAAATCTTGGACTTTTAAAGCTACCAACGTTCGTGATTTCGCGTTCGCAAGCTCAAGAAAATTTATGTGGGACGCCCAAAATGTCAAAGTCAATGATAAAAACGTTCTTTGCATGAGTTACTATCCAAAAGAAGGAAATCCACTTTGGGAGAGATACTCAACAAAATTAGTTGCTCATACAATAAAAACCTACTCGAAATATACTGTTGACTACCCTTATCCTGTAGCAATATCAGTGCATACGGACCGAATTGGAATGGAATATCCAATGATTTGTTTCAATGGAGGAAGACCAGAAAGTGATGGCACCTACTCCGAACAAACGAAATACGGAATGTGGGGAGTAATTATACATGAAGTAGGACATAATTTTTTCCCGATGATAATAAATTCAGACGAACGTCAGTGGACATGGATGGATGAGGGTTTAAATACGTTTGTACAATATTTAACCGAACAAGAATGGGAACGAGGTTATCCTTCCCGAAGAGGTCCTGCCTATCTTATTGCTGATTATATGCGTGGGGATAAAAATTTCATTAGTCCGATTATGACTAACTCTGAAAGTATTTGGCAATTTGGCAACAATGCCTATGGAAAACCTGCCACTGCATTGAATATTTTGAGAGAAACAGTTATGGGTAGAGAATTATTTGATTATGCTTTTAAAACCTATTGCGAGCGCTGGAAATTCAAGCATCCTACACCTGCAGATTTTTTCAGAACAATGGAAGATGCTTCTGCTGTGGACTTAGATTGGTTTTGGAGAGGATGGTTTTACACGACAGACCACGTTGATATTTCACTTGATAAAGTTGTCGGTGGAGATATTAGCTCAATGAATCCAACCGAAACAAAAGCTGCTTTAAAAAGCGCAAATGAAAAGAAAGATCAGTTCATTGGAGACACACGTAACAAAACAAGCATAAAAGAAACAGTCAATGAAAAAGACAGTACTATAGACGACTTCTATGCAAACAGAGAGATCAATGAAGTGGATGCGCTTGATTTGAAAGAATACAATGATTTGCTCGACGGACTGACTGAAGATCAAAAGAAACTATTGAATAGCGACAAAAAACTGTATGAACTTACATTTAGTAACCTTGGCGGACTGGTAATGCCAATAATTATTGAAGTGAAATTTGTTGATGAATCAGTTGAAGTTATTCGTATTCCTGCAGAAATATGGAGAAAACAAGAAAATAAAGTTACTAAGGTTTTCCTTTTCGACAAAGAGGCTGTTTCATTCCGTGTTGACCCATTTTTGGAAACTGGAGATACTGATCTAAACAATAATTCCTTCCCTCCTGTTCTTCAGCCAACGCGTTATGAACTATTTAAACAAAAATCGACTCGTGAAAACCCAATGCAACGTCAAAAACGCGTTGATCAATTGAACAAGAAAAAAGATTAATTTTCTTTCGTTTTTAACATCTTGAAATGCTCAAATTTATCTTTGATAAAGGTAATTAGCTCCATTTCAGTGGCTGTTTTGAGAAAATCTTCGTTGATATTTAAGAAAGAGATAAATTCGTCAAATTCCTGTTCGGTTAAATAAATTATATCGTAGGCAACGTATAATCTAAGTAATTCTTGGAGAACAGCTTTTTGTTGATCCGCATATTCCATTTTTGCAACTGCCCTTTTGGATTGTTCTTTTTGCGAAAACACCTGATACAATGCGGTAATCGGGCTTTGCAAAACCTCTATACCAGTTACTTGTCTCGTTTCTCTCATGGCCAAACCGGCTCTCTCCTCTTGAATTTCTTGTAAGGTTTTTAGAGGTCTAACAACCACTTCCTCAAACTCTTGAGGTTTCATTTCTATATACCAGATATTTCTAGCTTGGCAATTGGAATCGGCTTTTACTTTGTATTCAATACTCTTATAACCCTTTATTGAAAAAGTTATAGAATCTAAATCATTGACATAAATATTGTAACCGCCTGATGGCAAACCAAAAACACCTTTTCCTGTGGTGCGATTGACAACCATCAAATTATAAAAATTTTGAGGTCGCAAGGTATCTATCACCTTTCCGGATAGCATTACCTTTTCGCATTTTTGGGCTTGGACAAAAAAAGTGAAAAATGGCAAAAATAAAAGGAAAACAAATTTTTTCATTGCAACAAATATAAGCTTTGAATCTTTTGAGTAATTGTTAAGAAGCTATAATATTTTTCAATATATATAAAATATCGGTCGTTCATGACTCCAAAAAAAAAGAATTCGCTTAGATTTTCCTTAATTTTGCAGAATGAATGGAAAACGAGTCGTCGTAGGTTTATCTGGAGGTGTTGATTCTAGCGTTGCCGCATTGTTGTTGAAAGAGCAAGGTTACGAGGTGATTGGCATGTTCATGCGTAATTGGCACGACGAATCTGTTACCATTTCTGATGATTGTCCTTGGATAGATGATTCTAACGATGCATTACTAATCGCTAATCAACTAGGGATTCCTTTTCAAGTAATTGATTTAAGCGCTGAATACAAAGAAAAAATTGTGGAATACATGTTCAGCGAGTATAAATCAGGAAGAACTCCTAATCCCGATGTTTTGTGTAACAGAGAAATAAAATTCGACGTTTTCCTCAAGGCAGCTATGGATTTAGGGGCGGATTACGTCGCAACAGGGCATTATTGTCGCCGTATTGATAATCCGAACGGAACCGTAAGTCTTGGCAAAGGTTTAGACAATGGAAAAGACCAAAGTTATTTTCTCTGTCAATTATCTCAGGAACAAATTTCCAAAGCACTCTTCCCAATAGGGGATTTACAAAAATCTGAAGTGCGTCAATTGGCAGCAAATGCAGGTCTATTGACTGCTGATAAGAAAGATTCTCAAGGTTTATGTTTTGTGGGTAAAATTCAACTTCCGGTATTTTTACAACAACAG
>JAHEMP010000166.1 GCA_024643585.1 Crocinitomicaceae bacterium
CAATTTAAATCCAGCGCCAACAGCAGATATGGAATATTTATTTGTGGTGGACGGAGTTCAGGAAAATCTTATTTCTGACATGTTGAATGGAGGGACATGTGCTCCTGTAACAGACTACACGAATTATGCGAACAGAAAATGGGTTGTAGGCAGCGGCGACGTTACAGGAATATCTTTTGATCGATGTGTTTCTTGTGCAGTGCCGGATTTGGTAATTACGACAGAAATCTGTGATACTGTGGGTGTAACAACGCAAGTGAATTTAACTGGTCCTCTTTGGGGATGGAATCCTGCCTTTGGACCACAAGCCGTTAATAACGGTAATGGAACATGGACGTTTACATTATCTCCATCTCCTTCCGATTCTTTGGAGTACTTGTTGGTAAAAAATGGTGTAATGGAAAATTTAATACAAGCGATGGTAGATGGTGGATCGTGCGCTCCTGTGACGGATTATGCCACTTACGCGAATCGTTTCTGGACAATTGGTGATCCAACAACATTTACCAATACTTATGGATACTGTGTAAACTGTGCTTCTCTTTCTATTTCAGAAGGTGAGTTAAACACTGTTTCTGTTTACCCAAATCCAACTAATTCTGGAATTACAATTAAAAGCGAAAACAACATTGATCAAATTGTAATTTACAATATGATTGGTGAAAAGGTGAGTGAGCTTAACTTCAATGGAAAATCAACGTTTATTGATATGTCTGTATTCACAGATGGAGTTTACAATATGGTTGTTTACTCAGAAGGTACAGCTTCGCACACAAAAATTATAAAGAAATAAAGCGCGTAAATTATCCGCTACAAATGGGAGGCGAAAGTCTCCCATTTTTTTTAATCTAAAAATATGAAACTACTATTTACAATTGTTTTACTATTGTTTTCCAACTCGCTTTTTGCACAATATGTTCTAGTTTGGTCTGATGAATTTTCGGGATCAGAATTGGACAATACAAAATGGTCACATGAAACTGGAGGAAATGGCTGGGGAAATAACGAATCCCAGTATTATACTACCAATTCGACCAACTTGAATGTTAGCAATGGAGAACTTTCTATCATAGCATTGCAAGAGGCGATAGGCAATAACCCATATACCTCTGCTAAAATTGTCACAAAAGACAAGTTGGAATTTCAATTTGGGAAAGTTGAAGCCAGAATTAAATGTCCAATGGGACAAGGTTTATGGCCAGCTTTTTGGATGCTGGGTGCTGATATTGACCAAGTTTCTTGGCCTATGTGCGGAGAAATAGATGTAATGGAACATGTTAATAATGAGGCTCTAACCCATGGAACAGCACATTGGGACAATGGTGGCCATACCTATCAAGGATCACCAGTCGCGAACAATAATCCAGATGAATTTCATGTATATGCTGTTGTTTGGGATTCCACCAAAATACAATGGCTTCTCGATGGAAATATTTTTTTCGGTTTAAACATTGCCAATGGTGTCAATGGGACAAGTGAGTTTCAAAACGATTTTTACCTAATATTAAATTTAGCAGTGGGAGGTAATTGGCCAGGCTACCCAAATTCGTCAACGGTTTTTCCAGCCGAACTAAAGGTAGATTATGTTAGAATTTACAAAGATCAAAGTGAAGTTTCAGTTGAAGAAAATACACTAGTTAATTTTGAAATTTGGCCAAATCCGGCTAATAATTTTCTTAACATAGAAAATCTTAAAATAGGTGATGATAAAACAATAAAAATTCTTGATATGCAGGGTGCTGTTTGCCAGACGTTTGAAATGAATGAAATTTCTTCTCAAATTGATATTACTCAGCTAAAGCCTGGAATATACTATTTGTCATTTGAAAGCAAAGACGGAATTTTAGAAAGAGCAAAGTTTGTGAAAAACTAATTTTAGTTCAAAATCAATTTTCCCCACAGCGAAGGGTTTTGATGAAATCCTTCGTTTTCTTTGCTGTTCCATCGGAATTGTTCCTGTCGTTTGTTGGATTCGTTTCCATCGTCAATCGCAATTTCAAAACCCAAAGTTTGGTTTGTCATTGACCTACCATTGGTCAAATCGGAAAGTGCAATCCCAATTTCAATATCATATCCATTTGGCGTGTTTCTTATTGCGAAGCTACCTTTGTCAAAAGGTTTATCTTCTGAGAAATTCCAAAAATAAGGTTCATTTCCGCAATTGATTCCAATGTGATAGTCGCTTAGCAGAAACAATTTTCTTTTTGGATCTGCTTTTGGGTTTGTGGAAAATGCAATTTCAATAGCATCTCCATTCCACAGATTTCCTTTAATTTGATCGTTTATTCTTGGATGAGAATCTTTGACTTTTACGCCTATGTACATTGAATCTAAGGAGTTTCTGACTGAAAATGAATGTTGGCCATCTAGTTCCATGAAGGAGTTGTCCCAATCATTTAAATCACCATCAACTTCGACCGTATATTTGTTTGTTTTGATTGAAATCATTTCTTGTTTCATTTTCTCTTTAAATGGAACAATACGGATAGCGTTTATTTCGACAGCATCCTGAGCAAAAAGTTGTATCATCAATTGTTTAATGTTTCCCGGATCACAATCAAATGCTTCAAATGGAAAGGCGGATAAAGGAATAATAACTTTTGTCCATTCTTTTGAAATTTGACCTTCTGGCGCGAAACTTTTATTAAATCCGGTCCAAGCCTGGCCACCAGCATAATCTTCCAAACAAAAAGCCCATGGCAAATTCGTTAAGACTTTATCTTTCGAACGAATTTCCATTTCGATTGCGGCACAAGCTAAAATTTGCCCCATATCTTTTGAACTCCAAAAATCCCAACCAAAACCAATACCCACCCAATCACAGCTTTCTTGATCTTTGTTCCATTTTAATTTTAGATAGGTATCTTTTGTATCTTGATTAATAGTAAGATCCACGCATTCTCTTCCTTCCGTGCTCCAAACCTCATCCGACATTTGATTTTCAAATATTGTTAATTGGGTAAAACCATTGATGGAGGCTGTTAAATCTTTTTCATAATAATCGTAAAGTCCTTGTCTTTGAAAAAGTCTTTGTTTTTCAATATTTACTTCATCCAATTCCTGATATCTAGTAGTATCCTGAGACAATACATCCAGAGATATGGCAAAAAGAAAAATAAGTATGCTTATTTTTTTTATCATGGATTTAGAGGCGCGTTTTCTGTAAGTATTATGTAGTCGATTTTAGTACTCGCGTATCCAGAAACGGGATTGGCCAAGTCCAACATATTAATTTGTTGCAATTTATCTGGGTTGTGCTGTCCATTTCCATTCGGCGTCGAAGGTTGTCCATTAACCAAACAAGGAATATCGCTGTATTTAATAGAAACTAGCTTCCATCCAGCCCAAGTAACTGGTATTTCGAAAGAATATAAGTCTTCACTTGTATTATTAAAAGCACCATTTCCGTCATCATCTTCTTGAAATTGGAACAGTAAAAGGGTATTTTGCAATCCCGGTTCACCGTATACCATTAAATTAAAATACAAATTGTCAGGGTTTGCGGTTAAAGGATAATGCGGTGCGCCATAAGAATTTGCGTTAAAATATACGTATCCAATTAACCAATCCCAATTTACAGTTCCTGCCATATTATAATAAGAATTGCCTTGAGCTGCATTTGAATCTGTCTTTATTTGAAAGTCCATGTCGGCGCCAGACTGAATAAATGTACTCCAACCTGGATTAAAGCCTGTTTCAAAATCTGCAACTAAAAACCCTTGATTAATTTTAGGATTAATTATTTTAATAACACTTTCAAGCGTATCATTTTCGCCGTCAAAAGTTAGTTGAATCTTGCAGATTTCATTTTTAAAAATGGGGAGGTCGGTGGTGTTGCCCATCCATGTTGCAACACTAGCATCAATTGTAGATGCGGTTCCTTCAATTCTTTTTACCGCCCCTGAGGTTTGACCCGTAATTGTAATTTTCCAATCTACTATTTTAGATAATTGAGCAGCAAAAGATACAGTTTCTCCAAGTGAAAAGTCAACTGAGTCAACATTATGAGTGAGTGGTTCGATGATGCTAAAAGCACCATATACATCGTTTAGGTTTGGTCCCTCAAATATATTTTTCTCATCTTTTCGACATGAAAATAACACCGGCAATATGAGGAACAAGAATAGATACGACTTTTTCATAATTAAAATTTCATATTGTAAATTATCATAAATTGATTCATTTGGTAAGGACTGAATCCATTACCATTGTTGTAATTGGTTTCGTACAAAGCAGATAAATAGATGCTTTCAGAAAAATCAAACCTCAAACCTCCAGCGACATAATTTTCATATCGATTCGCTTGAACACTTTTAAAATTGATTATTTCATCTTGACTGTTTCGAACTGGAAGCAAATCATTACCACTGCTTTCAAATTGATAAACATTTAGCAAGAAGAAAAGTTTATCCAAGATTTCAAATTCACCCTCAAGGCTCAGTGACCCCGTGGTTAATGAAACTTGCTCAAATGGAACATCACTTTCTCTTTTTGTGAATTGGTAAGAACTTCCTAGATTAAAAACTAATTCTCTTTTCCATTGAAAGAATTTTGAAACATCAACTCTGACTTGTGACTGCAATAGATTAAAGTTCTTCAATTTGGTTGTGCCTTGTCCTCGAATTTCGTTTAAGTTGAAATACGATAAGCTTGCCGAGACTTTATCAGTTGTATCGGAATAATTCACTTTTGCAAAAAATCCTCTCCTATTGAAGGTTGCAGTTCCATAGGGTAGAGCACTATTAAAAGTCGGATCGTTTGCGTTAATTCCAGTCGTTATTCCTTGAGAATATAAGTTTGGATCATTGTACATATCGTACATAGACAATTGTCTTTCAATTTGATCGTTTGTATATCGGTTAAAAAATGTGTTGGTTTGATTGTAGTTGAATCTCTTAGATTGTGCGCCCACACTTCTAAAATCGGCACCATTATCCATGTAACCAACAGAAAAATCCAAGTTGAGTCTATTCAATTTCAGGTATAGTTCCGTATTTACAAAAAAGTCGCTTAGATCAACAGAATCTTCAGCCAATCCAGCTGAGGAAAGGCCACTTTCCCCTTTTATTCCGACTGTTAAATTATCATTCGATAATTTGGTATTATATGTCAAAGTATTTACCGTGTTTTTATAAGTATTTTCGCTAGCGGCTGAACCCTTTAAATCAAATACGCTAGCCGTGTTAAGGCCCAAAGTCAAATATTTGCTTTGATCTATAATAATATTTCCTCCACCGAAAAACCTTTCAAAAATGTTAGTCAAATTCGTAGGATTTAGTCGAGTAATGAAACCATTAAATTTAATGTTATCGATTCCTTTTGGAAAGTTTAAACCAAAATCTATAGCAGCCCCTTGCTGACGCCATGTATTGTCTTTTGTGTAAAATGATTCATAATTCAAGATATCTTCTTTCATTTTTAGTACGCCTGTACCTTGTATTTGCATATCTGAATTGTGGTTGAAAAAAGTGTATGGTGTCAATTTGTAATCAATATTTCCAATTTGGTACCGTACTATTTTTCCTGCAACACCCCTAACGTACAATTGACGGACATCGAAGGCAACATTACTGCCCCAAAATCCACCCAAATCGTTTTTAATACGAACC
>JAHEMP010000167.1 GCA_024643585.1 Crocinitomicaceae bacterium
CACATGGTGCATATATGTCCATGTCAATATCGTAGATATCATTCAAGCCAACAACTTTTGCTCCGTATTCTTTTGCAACTCTTTGCAAAGTAGGTTCGTGCATATCTGAAATGTAAATATCAGCATTCTCTTTTGCTAAAAACTTCACTAAATATTCACCTACGTGACCAACTCCTTGAACTGCTATTTTTTTGCCAGCCAGATTATCAGAGCCAAATTGGATTTTTGCTGCTGCTTTCATCCCCATGTACACACCATGAGCTGTAACTGGAGAAGGATCTCCACTTTTACCTGGTAAACCAACAACGTGATTTGTTTCCATAGAAACCCAATTCATATCCATTGTTCCAATTCCAACATCTTCAGCGGTAATATATTTTCCTGCTAAACTATTTACAAATTTTCCAAAACGACGGAAAAGTGCTTCTGACTTCATTGTTCTAGAATCACCAATGATAACAGCCTTACCACCGCCCAAGTTTAAACCTGAAATTGCGTTTTTGTAAGTCATACCTCTTGATAGACGCAATACATCATTCAATGCATCCATTTCACTGGCATAATTCCACATTCGTGTTCCACCTAAAGCTGGACCTAAAACAGTATTGTGAACTGCTATGATTGCTTTTAGACCTGTTGCATTGTCGTTACAAAACAACAATTGTTCATGATTAAACTGACTCATTTGAGCAATCACTGGGTTTTCTTCCAAATTGACGTCAGAAAGGTTTTTAACTTCGATCATAATTCCGATTTAATTTAACGGTTTTTATCAACCTGAATCGCTAATTTTGCAAGCAATTCAAATGGCGTCGCAAAAATAGGAAATTAATCGCATGAAGTCACTCAGCTATCTCAACAAATATTTTGTCAAATACAAATGGAGGATGCTTTTGGGCGTTATTTTCATTATCCTGTCAAACTACTTTGGCGTAAAAATGCCTCTTTTTGTGCAATCTACGGTCGATAATTTAATGGGCTCTGGCAAGATTGAAAATTTTAATGATGCATTGTTATTATCCTTGAAAATTGGCGGCATATACATGCTTTTGTCTTTAGGAAAAGGTTTCTTTTTGTTCTTGACACGACAAACAATAATAATCACCAGCCGGTATATTGAATTTGATCTTAAAAATGAAATTTACAACCAGTACCAGCGATTAAACTATAATTTTTACAAAAAAAACAATACTGGTGATTTAATGAATCGCATCACCGAAGATGTAACGCAAGTGCGTCAATACCTTGGACCTGGAATTATGTACACCATTAACCTTTTTGTATTATTTACAATGGTTATTCGTGAAATGGTATCGATAAACTTGACTTTAACTCTTTTCGTGTTGTTTCCCTTACCATTAATGTCGTTCTTGATTTATAAAGTTTCTAGTAAAATGAACCTGTTGAGCAGTGAAGTACAGAAACAACAATCTTTTATTTCAACATTGGTTCAGGAATCATTCTCTGGAATTCGTGTATTAAAGGCATACACTAGAGAGTCGGAAACGAAAAATAAATTCGACGACAACACGGAAGAATACAAAAAAAGGCAAATGAAGTTGGTCTTGGTCAACTCTTTGTTCATGCCTACAATAATTTTTCTAATTGGTTTGAGCACAATTCTATCGATTTACCTTGGAGGATTAATGACCTATAACAACTCCATTACCTTAGGACAAATCTTAGCATTTATCTTTTTTGTAAACAATTTAACGTGGCCATTTGCATCCGTCGGTTGGGTCACATCCGTAATTCAAAGAGCCGCTGCCTCACAGGAAAGAATAAACGAATTTTTAAAAGTTGAACCCGAAATAGTAAATTCTAATAAGGAACCTTTTTTATTGAATGGAGAAATTGAATTTAAAAATGTGACTTATACTTATCCTAACTCAGGATTGACGGCACTTAAAGACATTTCATTCAAAATTCCGGCAGGTCAGACTGTGGGCATTGTCGGTAGCACAGGTAGTGGTAAGTCGACGATATTAAACCTTCTTATGCGGCAATTCGACCCCGACAGTGGTCAAATCTTAATTGACGGCGTTAACCTGAAAGAAATCAACCTTGATGGTTTTAGGAATCAATCCGCTGTAATTCCGCAAGAAGTCTTTTTATTTTCAGATACGATAGAAAACAACATACGATTTGGTTCAATTGACCCTGAGATCTCAGAGGAGGCGATTGTTGAAGCTTCAATAAAAGCGCATGTATACCATAACATTCAACAATTTCCTGAGGGTATGAAAACACTTCTAGGTGAGCGAGGCGTTAATCTATCAGGTGGACAAAAACAAAGAGTGAGTATTGCTCGAGCTCTTTTAAGAAATCCAAAATTGCTTTTGATGGACGATTGCTTTTCTGCCGTTGACACAGAAACCGAAGAAATTATTTTAAAAAACCTGAAAGGGGAATTTACTTCAAAAACTGGGGTAATCGTTTCTCATAGGATTTCTTCTTTAAGAAATGCAGAAAACATTATTGTTTTAGAAAATCATCAAATTCAAGAATCTGGCAACCACCTCGAACTTTTGAATCTAAATGGCATTTACGCAGAGATGTATGAAAGACAATTAACGGAAGAGGTTTAAATCGTTGTTTGTTAAATCATTGGATAGACTTTCAAACCGATGGGGAAATTCTTAGTATTTCGTTGAAAACTCTATTCGTTTAAACCAAGAAAATTGAGTTCAATAATGTATCTTTACACCTTATTATAATATTTCGATGGGTAAAATTATTGCGATTGCAAATCAAAAAGGAGGAGTAGGAAAAACAACCACGGCTATTAATCTAGGTGGGTGCTTGGGGGTTTTAGAATACAAAACACTAATCGTTGATTCCGACCCACAAGCAAATGCTACTTCAGGAGTTGGGTTAGACCCGAGCAGTGCAGGCAACATATATGATTGTATCATTAATGACGCGCATCCCGATCAGTACATTGTCAAAACTGAAAACCCAAATTTAGACATCCTTCCATCACACATTGACTTGGTAGGTGCTGAATTGGAAATGATTAATTTACCAAATCGAGAGCATAAATTGAAAACTGCTCTTGACAAAATAAAAGACAATTACGACTTTATTATTATTGATTGCTCCCCTTCACTTGGATTAATAACTGTTAACTCACTTGTTGCAGCCGATTCAGTAATGATACCTGTTCAATGTGAATATTTTGCTTTGGAGGGTTTAGGTAAATTATTGAATACCATAAAAATAGTTCAAGGTAGATTAAATCCAGATTTAGAAATTGAGGGAATTGTGCTAACCATGTACGATACTCGATTGCGACTGTCGAATCAAGTTGTTGATGAAGTGAAAACTCACTTTCAAGAGTTGGTTTTCGATACCGTTATACATAGAAATACAAAATTAGGCGAGGCTCCAAGCTACGGTGAAACAATCGTTATGCATGATGCAGCAAGCAAAGGTTCTATCAATTATTTGAACTTCGCAAGAGAAATTTTGCAGAAGAATAATATGACGAAAATTGGTAATGAAGATAAAAAAATGAAATTAGGTAATGAGTTCTAATACAAAGAAACGACCGCCTTTGGGTAAAGGCTTAAGCGCTTTATTGGAAAATGCAAGTACAGATATTACAAGCTCTACTACTTCGAATGGTTTGGTAGGGTCAATATCCAACTTGCCTATTGAAAACATTGAAGCAAACCCGTTTAATCCGCGCACCAACTTTGAAAAAGAAGCGTTACAGGAACTTGAACAATCCATTAGAATCCATGGAATTATTCAACCTATAACCGTAAGAAAACTTGGAAGGGATAGATACCAATTGATTTCCGGTGAAAGAAGATTTCGAGCCTCCCAATTAGCTGGTTTAACTGAAGTTCCAGCCTACATAAGAGTAGCGAATGATCAATCTATGCTTGAAATGGCACTGGTTGAAAATATTCAAAGAGAAAATTTAAATGCCATTGAAGTTGGTTTATCGTACCAAAGATTAATAGATGAATGTGATTTGACGCAAGATCAATTGAGTCAGAAAATATCAAAAAGTCGCTCAAGTATTACCAATCACCTACGATTATTGAAATTACCCGCTCCTGTTCAAGCAGGAGTTCGAGACAATTTAATTTCAATGGGCCATGCCCGTGCAATTGTTTCTGCAGGAGATGAAAATACCCAGATTAATCTTTTTCATCAAATAGTTGACGAACAGCTTTCTGTGCGGGACCTAGAGAACTTGATAAAATCAGGAGTAACAAAAGAGCCAAAAAAACTAGCCAAAGCAGACGATACAAAGAAAACTGAAAAGCTCGAAGTATCTGCAAAACAGCATGTATTTAAAGAGCATTTATCAGACAAATTATCAGCTAAAGTAGAAATTTCAAAAGGTTCGAATGGTACAGGTAAATTGGTCGTTAATTTCAATTCTGAAAACGATCTAAATCGTATCATTGCTCTTTTAACAAAGGCATGAAACAGAAATTAGGACTTCTAATTCTTTTTTTTCTAATTCTTTTTACCTCAAAGGCACAGGAAAACCTGGAGGTTGAAAAATGTGACACTTGCCATTCTATCAGAAAAGCGACTATACTTTCTACAGTTTTGCCTGGTGCGGGTCAAATATACAATCACATAGCGCAACCCAAAGGAAGAAAAAAAGCATATTGGAAAGTGCCATTGATTTATGCCTCACTCGGCGGAGCCGCTTATTTTCTTATTTCCAATCAATCTGATGTTATTTCGTTGAGAAAAGAATACAGGTACCGTGAATCAAATAATGGAGCTACTCAAAATGAAAATTACAATGCATACGATATGCAGGGTCTACTTACATTGGAGGGGCAAAGCCAAAGTTACAGGGACCTTTCAATTCTTGGTCTTGTTCTTATATATGGAATCCAAATTGCCGATGCTGCTGTTGAAGCACATTTCATAAATTTTGACGTCTCCGAAGATTTAAGTCTTAATATCAAACCTTGGACTTACCAAACCTCTCACGTAGGTCTGAGTTTCTCACTTAATTTTCGTTAATTAAATTCATCGTCAAGCAAGAAAAACTATTTTTACAGACATCATGAATATTGCATTAATTGGGTACGGAAAAATGGGCAAGGAAATTGAAAAACTTGCGAAAGAAAGAGGCCATAACATAGTCTGCCTTGTTGATTCTAAAAATCCAATTGAAAATGTCGATTTTAGTAATGTTGATGTTGCGATAGAATTCACAAAACCAGAATTAGCTATTTCTCATATTAACTTCTGTTTAGAGCACAAAATCTCCTTAGTTGTAGGAACTACAGGTTGGTTGGATCAAATTGAAGACATCACTAGAAAAGTAATCGATTCCAATGGAAGCCTTCTGTATTCCTCTAATTTTAGTATAGGTGTAAATATATTTTTTGCAATCAATCGAAAATTAGCTGAATTAATGGCTCCACTTAGCGCTGATTATCAGGTTTCGATGGAAGAAATCCACCACACTCAAAAATTAGATGCACCAAGTGGGACAGCGATTAGTTTAGCCAACGATATACTTTCTAATTCTGATTATGAAAATTGGAATTGTATTGAGGATAATGATGGAATTCCAGAAAGTAAATCTCCGGTTTTTGACATTG
>JAHEMP010000168.1 GCA_024643585.1 Crocinitomicaceae bacterium
GCTAAATCATACTCAAACTAGTCAACGGCCTCCACAGAAGATGCGCCACTTATATCTTGTTTAATCCTTGGTTTTCCTTTGTAGCGAACCTCACTGGCGCCACTAATGTCTAAGTTTAGATTTTCCGTGGCATAAATTTCACAAGAGCTGGCACCAGATAAATCGAGATTGATTTTTTTACATTTTAATAAAAAAGCGTTCATTTCACCTGCCCCACTAATATCTACAAATAACTGGTCAATCTCCGTTTCGGGTCCTACGGCAATAAATTTGGTTGCACCTGAAAAATCAAGTTCTAAACTGCGCATTTTATCAAAATGAGACAATTCTACTTGTGACGCTCCACTTCCGCCAATGTATTTTATGTTTGGGACCGTTACGTAAACCGAAATATCAGTGTTGTGATAATTACCTTGTTCTAATTCAATTTCCAATCTTCCATCTCTAGTTTTGGCATGTACTCTTTCAAAAATATTCGCCTGGGATTTAATGACTACTGTTTGTTTGTCTCCTTGACGAATAAATAAATTCATGGCATTGGAAACTTCTACCTCATCAAACTGCCCCACTGTGATGTTGTTGCTTACAATTGGACCTTTTCCATCGATGTTTTCATTGAAAATTTCATCGCAAGCCACCAATCCAGAGATTCCAGCAGTTACTAGTACTATATTAATCAATTTCATACTCTTTAGATTTACTATTTAATACTTCCAATTTATTTCAAATAAAATCAAGAGACTACTATAAATCGGTCTACGGTTGAAATGCGTCGGCGAAATGAATTTTACGCAGGGAAAACTAAAAAACAATCAATAACTCAAATTGATAATCCTTACTTTTGTATAAGAACAATTTATACTATGACCCTTCAACAATTGGAATATTTATTGGCCCTTGACGATCACCGGCACTTCGTAAAAGCGGCGGAAAGTTGTTTTGTGACACAGCCAACGCTAACCATGCAATTAAAAAAGCTTGAAGAAGAAATTGGATTACTTCTTTTTGACCGCCAAAAAAAGCCTCTAAAACCAACTGAAGCCGGTGAGGAAATTATCCGAAAGGCTCGACAAATTTTAGGAGAAGTAGATGGTTTAAAAGCGTTTGTTTCTCATGAAACGGAAGACTTTGATGGTGAATTTACTTTGGCGGTAATTCCAACACTTGCTCCATATATTTTGCCTATTTTCCTTCCAAATTTCATCCGTGAATTTCCGAATACGAAATTAATCATCCAAGAAATGCAAACTTCACAAATTTTGGATGCACTTCAAAAAGGTAGCTTGGACATGGGTTTGCTGGTTACCCCGCTTGAAGAGAAACATATTCGAGAAATTCCATTGTTTCACGAATCCTTTTATCTGTATCTGCCTAAGAATCATATTCTTCAAAAAGAGAAGAAAATCAATGCGAAAATATTGGACTCCGAAGCGATGCTCTTTTTGGAAGAAGGTCATTGTTTTCGAGAGCAGGCCTTGTCCATCTGCTCGCGTCGAAGCAAAAAAAGTTTGCCCGCTTTTGAATATAGAAGTGGATCCATTGAAACATTAAAATCGCTCGTCCGTGAGAATTTAGGTTATACCTTAGTTCCGGAACTTTCTATTTTAAACGACATGAAAGATGGTCATGTAAAATCATTTATGGAACCAATTCCTGCTCGGGAGGTTAGTTTAGCTGTCCATAAAAGTTTTAGCAAAGAAGCGCTCATTGAAGCCGTAAGAAACTCAATTTTAAAAAATCTGCCGAAAGATTTTGATAAAGTACAAACTTTTACTCGTGTGAAATGGAGATAAGACTTGCTGAAACAAAAGACCTTCTAGGGATTCTTGAAATTCTGAATTATGAAATTCAAAACTCAACATCTGTTTACGATGTCCTTAAGCGCAATGAAGAATTCATTCAAACTTGGTTTTCAGAAAAAAACAGACTTGGTTTCCCTGTTTTCGTTGCCGTTGAAAAGGATGCTGTTCTTGGATATGGAACCTATGGAAAATATCGCCCTCACGATGGATTTCGATATACTGTAGAACATTCTATT
Organism: Crocinitomicaceae bacterium; assembly: GCA_024643585.1. Lineage (GTDB taxonomy): Bacteria > Bacteroidota > Bacteroidia > Flavobacteriales_D > Crocinitomicaceae > UBA2040. The sequence continues at coordinate 2,039 of JAHEMP010000168.1, forward strand.
TATATTTCTGCTGATAATCGCGGGAAAGGAGTCGGAAAACTTCTTATGCAAGAATTGATTAATTCGGCCAAAAAACTCGGTTTTCACGCAATAATTGCAGGAATTGATGCGGAAAACACCAAAAGTTGCGAATTTCATGAAGATTTTGGCTTTGTAGAAGTCGGACGTTTAAAGGAGGTTGGGTACAAATTTGGTCGTTGGTTGGATTTGGTATTTATGCAAAAAATGTTGTAATTGCACTTCTTCGATTCTATTAAACCAAGTTCTTGTTTGATTAGTGTTCCTAAATTGTAACAAAATAGCATCATCGTGAAAGCGTTATCTTTCTTTTTTTTATTCCTTGCCACATGTTCATTTTCGCAAGAACAGTCGGGGATTATCATTTTCGGTAAACTGATTGATAGCGAGAATTCCGCCACAATACCTTACGCAAAGGTTTACAACAAAACGAACGAGGAAGGAACAATTTCAAACGATGAAGGCTACTTTAGAATTCGAGTTACAAGTTTAAACGACAATGTTTTGGTTTCACAAATTGGCTATAAAACTCAAAATTTGTTTTTTGAATGGAGTACTGATTTTCAAACCTTTAAACTAAATGCCAACCTACAATTAATTGGCGAAGTGGAAGCGCGCCCAAGGGATATTTCTTATTTGTGCAGACTCATTCAAAACTGCAGATTGAATGAAAACAAGACAAGAAACAATGGAAAAGCCTACTACGAACTTAAAACATTCATCGATACCAACCAAATTGAATTGGTTGAGGGTTTTTATAACTACACATCGACTGGTTACGACTTAGGGAATATTGAATTAAAAGCCGGAAGGTTAGCCATAAAACCTGACGATGGTACAATGTTCTTGTCCCTAGAGAGCTCAAAAGCCATTACACAGCTTCGAATGTTCAAGTCCAACGCCTATTTCCCCGAAGGCCCTTTTGAAATGAAAGCAAGGATCATGGAGAAAAAGTTTTACATGTCCTTGCGGTCCAAATACTTGTTAGAAAACAAAGATTCTGTTTATGTTATTAATTATCAACCAAAAGACACCTCAGGGAATTACTTTGAGGGCACGATTTGGATTAATAAATCGAAAAGTCAGGTTTTGAAAGTCACAACCAATTGTGTTGACTGTGCAAAATATCCATTTCTTCCAATTTTTCCCATTGATGAGATTAAACGGCTAGACATGAATATCACCAAAACGTTTACCGAATCCAACGGGAAAATGTGCTTCAATCACGTTGATTTTCAATACAACATCGATTATAAAAGTATAAAGCGTGACTCCAATTTTCTTTATTCGCAACAGGCAGTTGATTCACAAAACGATTCTCTTTTTCAATTTCTAAACATCAAAACAAATGCCGTTCTGTACAGTTACGATCAGAAAAATCAATTTAATCTGCCGAAGTTTACTTCCAATTCTGATATAAGCGATTATAGTAAAATTAATGCTTTACCTTATAACTCTTTCTTCTGGGAAAAGAACAACGAGGATAGAGTTAATGATGAAAAAAACAAAAATCAGCTCTTTTTTTCAGATAAAAACTCAGTAAGTAACAAAGACCTTTTTGACACCTATTTTTATAGAAACAAAAAGCATCCTGGATTTATTTATGCATACAAGGACTGGTCAAAAAATCGAATACGTTTTCGCAACATTTCTGAAAAAGAAAACCTTGAGGATGGTTCAAAAGCGAATGAAGCTAAAATAATGACAGAGGGTTATGAATTGGAAGTGCAAATTTTCGCAGACATTAATAATTATGGTGATTCAATCCATATTTTGACCGCGGCTATTTTTGATCCCTTTAAAAGTTTTTATAATCTACCGATTGACATGGGAACTCATTGCTTTATCAATATGTATTTCGATCTCTATGAAATCGCTCGTCGTGAATTACAAAAAAAATTAGAGGAAAATCCTAAGGATTTCGACGAAATATATACCAAATTCATAAACATGTATGAAAAGACTAAGCGGCAATTTTATCGTGATGTCGAGCGCGGAACCAATGAAAAAGGAATGGTTTTTTGGAACGACATCATCAAGGAAAACTTAGGGATAGATAACTTGGAATTGTTTCATCCATTCCCGAAAGAATCTGAAAAACTACCTGGTTCTCCTAAATAAGTACCTAATTCTGTAACCAACTCTTTTATACCACGGATAATTTTTGTTAACTACAATACCCACCGTATGCAATTCATTTATTCGCTCGTCATAGTCTATGACTGGTATTCCAGCGGTATGGTACGTTTCATTAATTTTTGTGACGGTGGGGTACGTGTGAACGACATTAGTTTCAATTAAAACTTGTTCTTTGATTTTAATGGTGTCTTTTTCAATTGGAGACACACCTACATTAGTCGATTGGATGTGTTTTTTCGCTTTGTTTTTTTCGCTTTGAGCTACCTTCCCCATCCGAAATACTGTGTCTCTCAGTTGCTCTGAATTGTCTTTCAAAGGTTCAACGTTAATTTCTCCTTGCTCCATCTCCGACGAACACGCAGCGGTCAACAAAGCTGTGGCTAAAATTGGCCGAAGAAAATTGGTGTGTCTCTTTGGAATTGGCGCGTTTATATTTTCATTTAGTTTTTCCAATTGTCCAACTCGGAAGCGACCACAAGTAGAGGCGTTGTTAGATTCCTCATAAAATGCAATGATTTGTCTATCTGTAAAAGCAGAGAAGTCGATGACCGATTTTTGACAAGAGGAACAATGACGACCTCTTTCAACGGGCGTCATTTTGTTCCAATCCTCGTCACAGGCGAAACTCAATTCTATCTTTTTTATTTTCTTCATCTCAGCATGTTTTCTTTTAGATGAAAATTCATCTGAAATTCCACAAAAGTTGATTCCATTCTAAACCTTATGTACAATTAGTTGTTCTAATCGTTCATTAATCCCCAAATTTGCAACATGAAAAATACGGCATTAATTACAGGCGCTTCAGGTGGCCTAGGACTAGAATTTGCAAAAATACATGCTTCCAAAGGGGGTGATTTGGTTTTAATCGCGCGAAATGGCGATAAATTAAATCAAATTAAGGCGGACCTTGAAACTCAATTTGGTGTAGATGTTCGTGTAATTGCCATGGATTTATCCAAAGCCAACGCGGCTCAAGAAGTATACACCGAAACTCAAAACAATGGAATTAACATAGACTATCTCATTAACAATGCAGGTGTTGGATCGTATGGATTTTTCAACGACCTCGATTGGGAAAAAGAGGCACAATTGCTCAACTTAAACATGATTACCCTGACACATTTGACCAAACTTTACCTTCCTAAAATGGTAGATCAAAAAAGGGGTTATGTTTTGAATATTGCTTCAACTGCAGCTTTTCAACCAGGACCGTTAATGTCAACCTATTTTGCGAGCAAAGCATACGTACTAAGCTTTTCTGAAGCCCTGCACAACGAAGTAAAATCGTTTGGCATCAAAGTATCTACACTTTGTCCTCCAGCGACAGCAACTTCCTTTTTTGTTAATGCAGA
>JAHEMP010000169.1 GCA_024643585.1 Crocinitomicaceae bacterium
ACGTTAAGGTTACTCGAAACGGACAATTTAAAAACTTAAAAATTATTCGTGGTTCCATTCCCATTCCGTCTGTCACTGCGGCTTATATGTTAAACAGCACAACGGGTTTTATTCACATTGAATCTTTTTCAGTAACCACAAGTTTTGAATTTAAAAAAGCGTCTATCGAGCTTTTGCAAAAGGGAATGACGAAGCTTATTCTTGATTTGCGTAACAATGGCGGTGGTGTTTTATCTTCTGCTGTTGAAATCGCGGATGAATTTTTGCCGAAAGGCATGAAAATATTGGAAACGAAAGGAGAAAATTCAAAAACACAGGTTTATTCTTCTACTGGAGGAGGACTTTTGGAGCGCATTGAAACGGACGTTTTGATCAATCAGTATTCGGCATCCGCTAGTGAGATTTTAGCAGGGGCTTTGCAAGACAACGACAAAGCTAAAATATTTGGTCGTCGAAGTTTTGGTAAAGGATTGGTTCAAGGTGATTTCAATTTGCGAGATGGCAGTAATTTGCGATTAACCGTTGCGAGATACTACACACCTTCTGGAAGATGTATTCAAAAGGAGTACAACGGAAATATGGATGATTACTATAGCGACAACTACGAGCGTATGCTCAACGGAGAGTTGTTTGCTCCAGACAGTACATTGTTCGTAGATTCATTGAAATTCAAAACTAGAAAAGGCAGAACAGTTTACGGCGGCGGCGGAATTATGCCGGATGTGTTTATTCCATTGGATACGACGGACAATGCGGAATATTACAATCGATTGCGTTTCTCTGGTGCTTTCCAAGCTTTTGCCTTTGACTTTGTGAATGGGAAAAGAAATGAATGGAAATCGGTAAATGAATTTTCCACGAGCTTCAAGTTCCCAACCAATACGGCAACCAAATTTGGAAAGTTTGCTGAGGAAAACTTCGCTGTTCCATTTTCAAGTACAGGTCTTCAAATAAGCAAGAAAGCCATAGAAAAGACGCTTAAAGCAGAAATCGCTAGACAGATATGGTTAGAAAAAGGATTCTTCTTCATCCAAAATCAAAACGATCCAGAAGTACAAATTGTACTCAAGGATTTGGCAAAATGATGAATTAATATTTCACCATTCTAGTAGAGTAAAATTGGCCATCCATATTGGATGAAAGCATGTAAATGCCCTTTTTTACGTCATTGCCATGCTCGTCTTTTCCATCCCAAAACCATTCGTTGGTGTTTTGGACATTGGTCCATTCGCGCATCAATTTTCCTTGGAAGTCGTACACTCGGATGAGGGAAGTTTTGTTTGCCAAATGATCCGGTGCGTTCAAATAAAACTTATCGAATGAAGGATTGGGGTAAACCTTGATCAATGAATTGTCAACCGTCATGGATTCGTCCAAACTAGCCGTCATCAATTGTTCCATGTCGTAATTTTCATCTCCGGCTTGATACGCCATGAAATGGTAATACACCAAGAACATCTCATCGGATGTATTTAAGCCCGCACTAACAAATTGTGGAGGATTATTCGGATTGTGGGGATTCGAAGTCGTGTTGTTGTAACGTCCTTCGGCTTTAATTTTCGATCCCGTTGGTAACTTTTGAATGTTCTTGAAAAAGTAAAAATCTTGCCAATGGAAATCCCAATGTGGAATTTCAATCAATGGAATGGAATCCCCTGTCGAGGTTAAACCATAGGTTTTTATCCTTTCGCCCAGCAAATGCATATGCGGGAATGCACTCAGCACCGAAACGTCACTTGTAATTCCACCAGGACCCGTTGGATATTGGGCGGAAACATTCGTGAATTGGTTGGCAGGCAAACCAAATGTCCAATTTTGGATCATAGGCGCTGCATATACTTGCCGTATTCCTGTTTCTCCAGGCGGATAAAAATGGAAAATGACTTTTGTACTGTCCCATTGACCATAAGACCCCACTGGATAATGCATCGCAAATACAACACTGGAATTAGCTGGGAAAGGAATCCCCAATTTCATAGGACTCACAGTCGGCAAAGTCATAGGGGAACTTCCAGGAGTGTAGCCCATAACCAAGGTTGCATTGGCAGAACTTGGCGCGGCACAATCACCGCCAACCGTATCGGTAATACTTGATGCATTCGGGTCAATATAGATTAATGCGTGATGCACAATTTGTCGGTTACCCGGAATAATTTCAATGGATTTAATTGTTCGATTTGCAGCCAAACCCGACGGCACTGCGAAGCACACATAGTCGTCGTTGCCGTTTAAGGCCTTACTCATGTAGTTTGGAATTTGCAAAGTCAAGTCTCCAGCACCTAAAACGGCTGAACTTGTGTAAACAGGAGGTGGAGGAGTTGAACTCGGATTACCTTCTGGCGCTCCTGCAGTTAACCAATTGAGTATGCTTGTTTTTTGTGTAGCGTTCAAGGCTCTATCGTGAACGTATTGTTGGTAATTGTTATTTGGTGGCCAAGGTGGCATTCTGTCCAAATTTACGGCGTCGTATATGGCTCCAGCCATGGGACTAACCTCAGCATAAGTTGTTAATGAAAACGGCGCTATTCCATTGGAATTGTGGCACTTAGTACACTTATCGTAAAAAAGCGACGCTATTTCACCGCTCCACGTTTGTGAAAAGGACGTAAGTGAAAGAAATAAAAACGAAAGAAATAAAATTGTTCTCATAGGTGTTGATTTGGAGATATTTTAATGCAAGGTAGTGATTTTCAATTGAATTAATCAACAAAGTTCGTGTTTTGAAATGCGTGAGAATTTTAACAAGTTCATTGTTTAATTGGAGTATTGACTATTTTTAGTGCTCAGAATTGATTTGATAAATGGAAATTTCGGCAGAAATAATAGAAAAAATAAAAATACTAAACGAAAAATACGCTTCAAGTGGCCAGGATTTGATGGCTTATTTGGATGGACTTTTATACCAAGATTATGTGAAGTATTGGGATTATATTGAACTTGACACCTTGTTGAGTCTACAAAAACCAAGAACGAATTTTCCAGACGAAGAAATATTCATTATTTATCACCAAATCACGGAATTGTATTTTAAACTTTCCTTGAACGAATTCAAATTGATTTCTGCACAGAAACAAATTACAGGCGATTTCTTTGTGGAACGACTGAAAAGAATAACGCGTTATTTCAATGCATTGATCGATAGTTTCGAAATAATGGTGGATGGCATGGACAACAAAGAGTTCATGAAATTCAGAATGGCTTTGTTGCCGGCGAGTGGATTTCAATCGGCACAATACCGAACCATAGAAATTCACTCCACAGACATTAAACATTTGGTAGGTGTAGACAGACGGGAGGCGCTGAAGAATGAAACCGACATTCAGACACTTTACGACAATATTTACTGGAAAGAAGGCGCCAAAGATTTAGAAACCCAAAAGAAAACACTCACCTTAGTTCAGTTTGAAGAGCAATACGACAAAAAATTGGCGCAATACGCTAAAGATGTTCAGCACACGAATCTTTGGGCGAAATACAAAGAATTGAGTCCAGCGGATCAAAACCGAGCAGACATTCAAGACCAATTGAGAAAATTGGATGTGTGTGTGAATGTGAATTGGCCATTGTCGCATTACAAATCTGCCGTGCGTTATTTGCAAACGAAAGGTGGCGACGTCAATGCGACGGGTGGAACAAATTGGCAAAAATATTTACCGCCGAGATTTCAGAAAAGAATATTCTTTCCAAGTTTGTGGACCGCTGAGGAGGTTGACATGTGGGGCAAAGCCTGGGTGGAAGAAGTTCTGGGTTAAACTGTTTCTAACCAACAATCGTCTTTTTGCGCAAGCAGCATGGATTTTGGATTTACAACAGGTTGGATTTCCAAAAACGGGTATTTGATTTCACTTAAATAAAGTCCTTGTGGGTGAGCCGCTATTGGCAATTGTTCGTTTCGCGTCAAATTCAAATATTCTTCAAAAACAGCAAGACTTATTTCACCGTTACCGACTTGAATTATTCGCGCCATTAAATTGCGAATCATCCCTCTTAAAAAACGATTGGCCGTAATTTCAAAACAAAATTGAGTTTGATCCTTGTTGGTGAAGAACGCGGTTTTTTGAATGGAACACTCCGTTGAATCGTGCACCGAAGGCGTTTTGCAAAATGCAGCAAAATCCTTGTAATTGGGAATCAACTCAACAGCAGCTTTCATTTTATGGAAGTCTAAACTCTCTTTTTGATACATGGTGGAATGCGTTGCCAACTGCGCTATTTTTTTGGTGTGTAAAAAGTAAAGGTAGGTTCGAGACATGGCATGATAACGGGCGTGATTTTTTTCACTCACTGGTATCAATTCATGAATAGAAATGTCGTCTGGCAAATTTTTATTCAAGCGAAAAACCAAGTCGAAATCATCGTCAAAATCGGCCATGAAATGAGCGAAATATTGACTGGCATGTACCCTTGCATCTGTGCGGCCACAGCCTGTAACAGATGTTTTTTTCTTTACAACTTTTGATAGTTCTTTTTCGATAATTTCTTGCACGCTAACCACGCCAGCTTGACTTTGCCAACCTCTATATTTTGTCCCGTCATAGGATAAATGAAGGAAAAACCGGGTCATTTTTGTAGGACGGATAAGAACTGAGACATGTCTTCGTACTCGTAATCGGCAAGTATGAGTTTCGGGTTGACTTCGTGTGTTTTTTCAGGTATAGCAACGACCGTCATTTTGGCGGCTTTACCGGCTATTATTCCTGTTAACGAATCCTCAATGACCAAACATTTTGTCGGTTTAACCTGCAAATTTTCAGCAACCGTCAAATAAACGGCGGGATGCGGTTTTCCGTACACCTCATTTTCGGCGGAATGAACGAAATCAAATTCGTTTTCTAAATTCAAAACACGCAGTACAGTATGAATCAGCAGTTCGTAGGATGAGGTGCCCAAGCCAATTTTTTTGTTTTGACTTTGTAGAAAGGCGATCGTTTCGACAACACCCGTAAGCGGCTTTCCGTTTTCTTCGATTAACTCCACCATGCGCGCAACAATCAAATCTTCGACTTCTTTGTTGCTATAGTTTTCCCAAGGAACGACAGAATGCCAATAGGCAATTACTTCGTCTAAACGCAAACCGACCGTTTTTTGAAAATCCTTTTTCGTTAGCGGACAACCAACTTCCTTGAAAACGGCTTCCATCGCAATTTTCCATAAGGGTTCGGAGTCAATTAAAACACCGTCCATGTCAAAGATTATTGCTTCGTACTGGTCTAGTTGAATCATTTTCTTTTTTTGGATTTTCCTTTCGGACTGGGTTGAACGTCTTGAATTTCATACAAATAGCCACCGCCCAAGGCTGTCTGTTGCTCATCGGCTACAATTATTTTCCCTGACTTGCTAACAGCTACGGCTTCTTTTTGGGTAATGGGTTTCATGTAAATTCTATGGTCGAAAAGTAATTTTCCGTTAACAATTTTGTAAATCATTAAACGATTGTAGGTGGTTAGATAGCAATACGAACCTTGAATATCGGCTGCTGTGATAGCGTCTTGCCACCAGCCAGATTTACCCACATA
>JAHEMP010000170.1 GCA_024643585.1 Crocinitomicaceae bacterium
TCCAACGATCAACCCATTAAAAAATGGGGCAAGGTAGTTACAAGAGGTGGTGGAGGTATTTTTCCTCGAGGAATCGAAGTTGGGAGAGTATATCAAGTGCTGCCGATTGAGGGAAGAGCGCAATGGGATGTTCAAATTTTACTTTCAACCAATTTCAAAAAAATCCAGAATGTTTACGTGATAAAGAATATTCTTAAAAGTGAACAAACCGAACTGGAAAGCGTGACCTTAAACCAAGACGATAATGAGTAGTCTTTTCAGCCATATTATTCGTTTTATCTTGCTTGTTCTGGTGCAAGTATTTATCTTAAATCAATTAGAAGTTGGTTGGGGGATTCTCATCATGGCGTATCCATTGTTTATTTTTCTGCTTCCCTACGAATTAAACATTTCGTTAACGCTTTTAATCAGCTTTGTTTTGGGGATTTCTATTGATGCAATGAGCAATACTTTTGGCCTTCATACCTCATCCCTACTTTTATTTGCCTATCTACGACCAATTATTTTTTCAAGATTTGCTTCCCAGGAAGACTATGAAATGAACAGGGAGGCGAACATCTATACCTTAGGAACCAATTGGTTTATTTTAACTTTTGGAACACTTTTACTTCTCCATCATTTGTGGTTTTTCTTATTTGAAGTCGCTAATTTGGGCGAATTCACTTATATAATCCGTAAGACAATACTCAGTACTATTGTTTCATTTTTGGTTTGTGTTGGCTTACAAATTATCTTTGTACAAAAGCCAAAAGACCGATGAATTTCGATTCCCGAAAAATTGTCATCATAACATTTATTGTCTCCATAGGGTTACTCTATGCATTTCGGCTTTTCTATATGCAGGTGATAGACGACACGTGGACTTTGCGTGCCCAAGAGATTGCCGAGAAACGAAAAGAAATTACACCGCCTCGTGGGGTAATATTTGATCGAAATGGCAAAAAAGTGGTTTCGAATCAAACATACTACAACTTAATGATGGTGGAAGCTGATATCGAAAAATTAGATACCGCCGCCTTCGCAAAATTGATCGGATGGACAGAGCAAGATGTAAAAGATCGTTTTGAACAAATAAGGGTTGGTGAAGGAACTTTCTACAACAGACATACAAAAAAGAGAACTTCCAATTATCAAAAAGTTAGAGCCTATCCTTTTCTAAAGGAATTAACACTTGAGGAAATTGCAGAAATTGCTCCGCATTTGGGTCAATTTCCAGGATTTTACGAAGAGGTAACGAGTATGCGGAAATATCCGTATCGTGGGGGCGCCAATATTCTTGGATATCTCGCCGAAGTAAACCGAGAAGATATAGACAAAGAGCCGTATTACAGACCCGGTGATAACATGGGCAGAGCTGGGATAGAAAGATTCTACGAAAAAGAACTGCGCGGTCAAAAAGGAGTTAAATATATTGTTACCTCAGCTTTAAACAATGCTTTGGAACCATTTGCCGACGGGAAATACGACACAACTGCCAGGCAAAGTGATCCTATGAAATTGGGATTGGACATCATATTACAAGCCTACGGAGAAAAATTAATGCAAAATAAAAAGGGATGTATCGTTGCCATTGAACCTTCCTCCGGGGAGATTTTGGCGATGGTTTCGGCGCCAAGTTACGATCCAAACTTACTTGTTGGAAAAAGAAACATTGGTATAAATTATCCTAAATTGGTTATGGATCCGAATAAGCCACTATATCCGAGACCTGTTGCTTCTGAATATCCTCCGGGTTCCATTTTTAAATTGGTGCAAGCTCTTGTTGCTTTAGAAGAAGGAGTCATTGACGTAAACACTGGTTTTCCTTGTAACAAAAGTTTAGTTGGTTGCCACAATCATGCTCCACCTTCGGATGTAATGAAGGCTGTACAATATTCGTGTAACCCCTATTTTTATCAAACCACCCGAAGAATCATTCAGCAAGGGAAAAAGAAAAATACATTTGAGGATGCCGAGATTGGATTGTCTATTTGGGCAAAATACATGCACAGTTTTGGCTTAGGAGAAACGTTGGGTACTGATATTACTGGTCAGCGACCTGGTCGAATTCCTGATGTTGCCTATTATGATAAATGGTACGGACATCATCAATGGGCATTTTCAACTATTCGTTCCAATTCCATCGGTCAAGGCGAAGTCGCTTTGTCTCCTCTTCAAATGGCCAATTTAGGTGTAATTATTGCCAACAAAGGTTGGTTCTACACCCCGCATTTCGTAAAGGAAATCGGTAATTCAGGTCCGCTACCGGGTTTTGATGTAAAAAGATATTCCAAAGTAGAATCAAAGCATTTTCTGCCCGTTATAGAAGGAATGCGTCGAGTGGTTAATGAATCCGGAGGTACTGGTCGCCAAGCACGAATGACAGATGTTGTTGTCTGCGGAAAAACAGGAACAGTTCAAAATCCACACGGAAAAGATCACTCGGTATTTTTAGCCTTTGCTCCCATGGATAAACCAAAAATTGTTATCGCTGTTTTTGTCGAAAATGCAGGATTTGGTGGTACTTGGGCTGCGCCAATAGCGAATTTAATGATTGAGCAATATTTAAAAGGTAAAGTAACTGACTTAGCGAAGGAGAAAAGAATCGTTGAAGCTAAACTCTCGAATATTTTATGAGAGCCAATGATAAAATAACCCAAAACATGGACTGGCCACTTTTTGTGTGCTACATTTTGTTGGTATCCATGGGTTTAATGACGGTTTATTCGACTGCATTTGATCCCGACCACCCAAATTTTTTCGATTTTTCACAGAAATATGGAAAGCAAGTTCTCTGGGTTGCAGTATCGCTATTTCTTGGTCTTTTGGTTTTTTTGATAGACTCTTCTATTTACAGAAAATTTGCTGTGCCCATTTATCTATTTACCCTTTTTCTGCTTGTTGTGGTTCTATTTATGCCAGCCATCAATGGAGCTCACGCATGGTTAGGCTTTGGTTCGTTTGGAATTCAGCCAGCGGAATTTGCCAAAATCGGTACCGCATTATTGCTTTCTAGCTACGTCAGTAACGTTAATATGAATATGCAATCCGTAAAAACGGTTGTGCTGTCCAATGCGATTATTCTGGTGCCGATGGTATTGGTAATTCTTCAACCTGACGCAGGAACGCTTATCGTATTTACTTCCTTCTTGTTTGTATTGTACAGAGAAGGCATGAGTTACGACCCCATCGTTTTAAAAATTACCAACTTAATTCCAGGAATAAAGTTCAAACAAACGTGGATAGGGACTCACTTTATTCCTATCTTATTTTATGTCGTAATGCTCTGTGTAATAACCTTGTTGGTTTCAAATAATACGTTCAACTTGTTCTTTATTGAAGGATTAGCTGTTTCCGGTATTGTGGGCGTTTTGTTTTCACTTGCTCTGATTGGCGTTTTGGTTTATCTTTTACTGGGTCGCTTAGCTTCTCGAAGACAGAAAAAGCAAGCTTTTATCGTCGTCTTAATTGCCTTTACCTTATCCTCAGCATTAGCTATGTCGGTCAATTCCCTATTTCAAGGATTGGCACCTCACCAAAAGGACAGAATTGAACTGGTTTTAGGTCTAAACGAAGACCAAGACGGTGCGGATTACAATAGAAATCGAGCAATGGCAGCTGTTGGTTCAGGAGGAACATTTGGTAAAGGATACACAAAAGCGTCTCTATCAAGTGTGCAAAGCAATCACGTTCCAGAAAGTGAGACCGATTTTATATTTTGTCCTTTCGCAGAAGAGTGGGGATTTTTTGGAAGTTTATTTCTAATTGCCGTCTACATATTTATGCTTCTACGCATCATTTTGATAGCCGAGCGCCAACGAAGTCGATATTACAGAATTTACGCCTATTCCGTCGGAATGATACTTTTCTATCACTTTGCGATCAACATTGGGATGAACATTGGCTTCGCCCCCGTTATAGGTATTCCGTTACCTTTCTTTAGTTATGGCGGGTCTTCTATGATGTCTTTTTCCATTTTACTGTTCATCTTGCTTAAGTTGGACAGTCAAAGAAGAGATATTCTATATTAGTCCTTGGTTTCAGATAAAGAATATTCTTTATTTTTACATATATATTTGGTTCAACTATGAGCACTCAAACGAGCAAAACAAAAGATAAATCGACAACTTTGGATTCAAAGTTGGTAAAACGATTCACCATTTATTTGGTAGCTTTTGGTCTATTGCCCTTATTCCTAATTTTCGCTTTGCTGTTTTTTCAGCCAGAAGATTCTATGCCATCTGTTGCCATGCTAGACAATCCGCCAGAATTATTGGCCTCTGTTGTATATGCCGATGACGCGGAAACCGAATTAGGAAGGTTTTGGAAAATCAACCGTACAAGTGTCAAGTACAATGAAATTTCTCCCTATGTTATCGAAGCGCTTATTTCAACTGAAGATGAGCGATTTTTGGAACATTCCGGTGTCGATTTCAAGGCGGTTGGTCGTGCCGTTTTAAATGCAGGTAGTGCTGGTGGCGCTTCAACTATTACTCAACAACTTGCCAAACTTTTGTTTACGTTACAAAAAAGAGACAAAAATTCCGGAGTTAGTTCTACACTTTCTGAATCCTCTTATCGGCTTTTACGACTTTTAGGAAGGGTGAATGAAAAAGCCAAAGAAAATATTATCGCCTCTCGTCTAGAAAAACGATACACTAAGGAGGAAATTATCACCATGTATTTGAATCAATTCGATTTCTTGTACAATGCTGTCGGAATAGAAAATGCTTCTCGCGTGTACTATAATAAAGCGCCTAAAGATTTAACGAAAGATGAAGCAGCGATGCTTGTCGGCATGTGCAAAAACCCTGGTCTTTTCAATCCGCACACTTTTCAAGTTAAAAATTATAGACGAAGTATTGCCTTAACAAAAGGAATTGATATGTCTGCCGTGCCTGAAAGTGAGATTTTAGAAAGAAGAGCATCAGACAGTTTGAGAGCGGCACAAAGAAGAAATCAAGTTTTGTATCAATGGTTGAAAAATTCGGACAAAAAAAACCCAGCGATAAAAAACACGCTAACCCGAGCTGAGTACGACGAATTAAAAATGAAGCCAATAGCAACCAACTATCAAAAGGTTGATCATAAAGAAGGTGTCGCGCCATACTTTAGAGAGTCTATTCGAGCAGAGTTAACGAGGCTTTTTGCAGAAACAAAAGACGATGGATCTTTGAAATATGCAAGACCAGATGGTGAAGCATGGAATATATACAACGATGGTTTGAAAATTTACACCACAATAAATTATTCTATGCAAACTTACGCCGAAGCGGCCGTAGAAAGACATATAAAAAATTATTTGCAACCAGCATTTGACAAAAATAATCGAGGGTTGAAAAATTTCCCTTTTAGCAATTCTGTTTCTAGCGAAACCGTAGAAAATATTTTACGAAGTGCTCGCAGAAATTCAGCGCGTTTTCACCAAGCGAAGGAACAAGGAAAAACAGACGAAGAAATAAACAAAGAGTTCGATATTCCCGCACAGATGTCCGTTTTTTCATGGAGCGGTGAAATAGATACCATTTTGACT
>JAHEMP010000171.1 GCA_024643585.1 Crocinitomicaceae bacterium
GTTGGAGAAGTATAATTTTATGATTGTCTGACGAAAAGGTATAGCCATCTATACCATTTTCAGAATTCGAAAGTTGCTTTTTGTTGTTTCCGGAGGGACTTATTTTATACAATTGTACAGCTCCAGTTTCAGTTGAAAGAAAACTAATGTCGCCATTGTTCATCCATTTTGCTTCAAATTCTGAAAAGGGTGTTTTAGTTAATTGATAGGATTTTTTGTCCTCAAGGTTATAAATATAGATATCAGAATTTCCTTTGTTTTCTGACATGTTATAGGAGGTACTCGTATAGAGAATCGTTTTTTTATTGGGTGAAAGCTCTCCGCCGCCAATTCTATTTAATTGCCACAATTTTTCAGGTGAAAAAACATCTTGAGACAATAAGGGCAAACTAAAAAGTCCGATACCCAAAAAGCATAAAATCTTCATGTTAACATTTTGGTATCCGTGAAGATATTAATTCTCTTCGGAAGTTGAGACTACTTCAGAAGATTTCTTGATTTTACTGGAATTTTGGATCAACCCAAATAAGACTAAAACGCTTGCAACAATAGCCATTGAAATCAAACTTTGCCAAACTGCAGCTTTAAGGTCGCCATAATAAGAAGTCGAAAAAACCAAAATATTGATACCTACTAAAACGGTAATCATTGTCCTTTGAAAACGCCTAATTCCCCTCATATTTTAGTGAAATGTTGAGGGAATTTAGAAAATGTTTTTCTAAAAAACAAATTTATGACCAGCTATTATTCCTCGTCTTTAATCACCAATTTGAATCCTTTTCCGTGAACATTCATGATTTCGATTCTTGGATCTTCCTTTAACAATTTTCGGATTTTAGCAATATAAACGTCCATGCTACGACCATTAAAATAATTGTCATCGCCCCAAATTGCTCTCAAGGTCGCTTGACGATCCAAAATGTCGTTTTTATTTTTGATCAATAAATGCAACAGTTGGTTTTCTTTGGTAGTTAATTTTTTCTCGCCTTCTTTCAAGTGTAAAATCCGGTAGGTTGGCTCATAGTCTATTGTACCGATTTTGTACTTTTCTTCAACATTGGCATCTGTAATATCTGACCTTCTCATTATAGCAGTAATCCTCGCTAAAAGCTCTTCCATGGAAAAGGGTTTTGTCAAATAATCATCCGCGCCAATTGCAAATCCTTCTAATTTATCTTCTTTCATGGCTTTCGCCGTTAAGAAAAGAATCGGAATTTTTTTGTCAATTTCGCGAATTTCCTTCGCCAAGGTAAATCCATCCATTTCGGGCATCATGACATCGAAAATACAGAAATCATAATGTTTCATATTGAATTGGGAAAACGCCAATTTTCCGTTTCGTGTTAAGTCAACCGTGTATCCTTTGTTTTTCAAAAAACTTGAAAGTAATTCTCCCAAATTAGTGTCGTCTTCAGCTAGTAGAATATTCATTTTGTCTCTGTTTTATCGGTTATTAATAAACTAAATGTGGAACCTACACCTGGTATACTGCTGAGTGTAACGTTCCATCCATACAATTCAGCAATTGACTTTACGTAACTCAAACCTAAGCCAAATCCTTTTACGTTGTGTATGTTTCCAGTTGGAATTCGGTATAATTTGTCAAAAACCTTTTCAATGTGTTCCTTTTTTATACCAATTCCATTATCTGTAATTTCAATTTTAATCGTATTCTTTACTCTTAAAAGTTTAACCTGTATTTCTGGTTTTTCTTTGCTATACTTAATGGCATTATCAATTAAGTTATTTATACAATTGGTTAAGTGCATTTTATCTGCATACACCTCAATCAATTCGTTAGTAAGTTCAGTTTCAAGTGTCCCTCCTAAGGAACTAACTCTAAATTGAACATTTTGAGTAATGTCAAAAATCAGCTCATTCAAAACAATGTTCTCCTCGTTCAAATTAATTTTTCCTTTTTCTAGAGCATTGCTTTGCAATATACTCTCAACGAGTAAACTGAGTCTTTTGTTTTCTTCGCCTATCATTTTTACGTAAGGCGAAGCATTTTGGACGGCTGCTCCCATCATTTGTGGATCGCTCATAGCCTCACATGCTAAGGAAATGGTAGAAATTGGCGTTTTAAATTCGTGGGTCATGTTACTGACGAAATCATTTTTTAATTCAGAAAGTCTCTTTTGCGCTAAAATCGTTTTGAAAAGGAAAATAATTGTAATAATAATGATGAGCATTAATGCCAAACTAACGCCAACAGACGCCGCCATTTCTTTGAAAAGGAAAATGTTTTTCTTTGGAAAAAACAAATGAAGCGTTAATCGATCTTCCAGCATGTTGCTTGGGAACAATTGTGTGCGGCTACTTGTAGTTAAAGTCGTATCAATTTTTACATTGTAGTGACTATCGGCCATTTTGAATTTTACAGGTCGCAAATTCTCGTCTTCGACCATGAATTGATATTCTTTTGGCAATTCGTCGATAGCGATTTCGTTTAGAATGATAGAATCGAGAAACTCAATGTCAATCCTTTCAGAGGCTTCCATGTAAACATTGTTTCTAAATGTTTCAACCATCATTTCGTTTACGAACTTTGCCTTACGGAATATCTGCTGTAATACTTTTTGATCCAATTGAATTGCAACAGCCATGGAGTCGCTCGTCGGAATGGTTTTATTGTGTTTGTCAAACAACTCTCTCAACTGTCGAACATCTCGCGCTAAAACCTTGTGCTCAGCAGCAATGCCTGAAAGAGAATCGAAGGACTGACCTTTGATGATCAAATAGTCATGCATGCCATCGCCTTCGAAAATCGCGGTGTCTTTAATGGAAATGGATTCTTGTAGACTTAATAGATTTTGAAACTCTTCCTTTAAGATATCTTTGTATTGCCCGCTAAAATCACGGTTGACAATTTGCATGTATTTCCGGATATCCTCGGCTTTTTCATGTTGAAGCGCGATTCTCTCCAAAGTCGTATTCAATTTCCTTTTGAACTGGAAATTTTTTCTATCGTACAATTGACTTACTTGAAAGGCTTGAATGATCAAAAGGGCAAACATCGCTGTTCCGACCAAAAGTGTAGCAAAATTAATACGAACCTTTCCCAATTGTTAAAATCTTTGTGCTAAAGTACTATTTGCTCGCGTTTTCCGCTATTGGTTAACCTTTTTTAACTAGGTCAATAAAGGACAAAATGAAAAAGCAGATTCATTTTTTGAACTTGTAATTTATCGTTGAACAAAAGTTTTTTCTAATTTCTACGTTGTAACTTCGTACGAATGTTTCAAAGGCAGAAATTCACTTGGTTTTTTTTCTTGATTGTCATGATCAGCAATTCTGGGCATGCACAAGAATCGAGTCTGCGAAATAAGTTTTTCACTGCTTTTGAAGACACAATATTCTTGGACTCTTTACTCATTTATCCAAATTCAGTTGAAGTATTTTGCGGTGATCAATTAGTAGACAAATCCAAATATCAGGTAATCAATCAGTCTGGAAGTTTGATTTTTTATGATGTTTGCGATGGGCCGTTGAACGTGAGGTACAGGGTTTTACCCATGCCTTTGGAAACGGTTTACCAAAAAAGGGATACAAGTTTTTTATACGCTGAATACAAAGGCGATAGGGAGAATTATTTAATTAAGAACATTCCGAATAACAACGATGTATTTGGAGGGACAGGACTTAATAAATCTGGATCTATTTCTAGAGGGATAACATTTGGTAACAATCAAAACTTGGGTGTTAATTCTTCATTAAACTTAGAATTGTCAGGGGATATTGCCCCAAATTTGAAGTTACTAGCAGTTGTTTCAGATAATAATCTACCTATACAGCCAGAAGGAAACACGAATCAATTAAGAGAATTTGATCAAGTTTTTATTCAAATTTATAATGACAAATTGAAACTCATTGCCGGGGATTTTTGGTTGCGAAAACCCAAAGGGTATTTTATGACCTATCAAAAAAGGGCGCAGGGTTTGACTTTGGAAAACACAATTAATCTAGGAAAAGATAGGAGTTGGAAAACCCAAGTAAGCGGTGCCCTATCGAGGGGGAAATTTAATCGACAAATCATTCAAGGGATTGAAGGAAATCAAGGGCCGTATAGATTGGTAGGGTCAGAAAATGAACCGTTTATAGTCGTTCTCTCAGGAACGGAACAAGTATTTATTGATGGGAGATTATTGGAGAGAGGACAAGAATTTGATTATATCATCAACTACAACAACGCTGAAATTGTATTTACAAGCAGAAATCGTATTACCAAAGACGTCAGAATAGTCGTCGAATTTCAATATTCCGATCAAAACTATGCACGATCCATCCTCCAAGGTTCGGCGGCTTACACAGGTAAAAAAATGGATTTTTGGTTCAATGCTTATTCTGAACAGGACGCCAAAAACCAATCATTGCAGCAAGAATTAACATTGAATCAAAAGCTGCTGCTAACGGAAATAGGGGATAGTTTGCAATTGGCTCGAACATCTAGCATTGATTCTATTGGATACATTGACAATCAAATTTTGTATCAATTGATAGATTCAATGGGCTATGATAGTGTGCTTGTTTTTTCCGTCGATCAGAACTTGGGGGTTTACCGAGCATCGTTTCAATTGGTGGGAAATGGCAATGGAGATTACGTGTTGGATAATTTTAATGCCCTTGGGAAAGTGTACAAATGGGTGATGCCAATAGCTGGGATTTCACAGGGAAATTATTCACCATCTCGTTTATTGGTTGCTCCAAAAAAACAACAAATGGTCTCTACTGGAGCCAATTTCAGAATCAATAGGAAGTGGCAAATTGAAAATGAAATTACGATGTCTGTCAATGACATCAATACATTTTCAACCTTGGATAGTGAGGATGACAAAGGGATTGCAAATCGTTTTTTCATCGTTGGTAATCAATCCTTAGGTAAGGATTCTACAAGCAATTGGCGGATGGAAACGAAAGCCGGAGTAGAATTTCTTCAAAGAAATTTTAAACCCATTCAACAATACCGAGCAGTTGAATTTGATAGAGATTGGAATACACGAAACAAAGGATACGTTGGTGATCAATTGTTTGCAAATGTCTCTAATTCGTTTGTGAACAAGAAGTACGGATACGCAGCCATCGAAGCGCAACATTTTGGGGTAGGTAACGATTTTGAAGGCTACAAAGCTCAGTTGGATGGTAAATGGAATCAAAATGGATTCAAAGCAAATTGGATAGGGAGTTACTTGGTTTCCAACGCTACTTCAAAAAATGATTATTTAAGGCACAAGGTGGATATTTCAAAAAGTATAGGGAAAATAAAAATTGGTTACCAAGATGATCACGAAAGAAACATTTTTAGATCGAATGGAGGAATAGTCAACAACAGTTATCAGTTTTTCGACTACCAGTTTTATCTTGGAAACGTTGATTCTGCCAAAAATGATTACAAAATTTATTATCGAGAACGATACGATTTACTCCCTGATTCAACTCGGTTAGTTAAATCGGCCAAAGGAACAACAGTCGGTGGCGAGTTTACCTTTAAGAATTTAAAAAA
>JAHEMP010000172.1 GCA_024643585.1 Crocinitomicaceae bacterium
AATCTTTTTGCAAACTTTGGTTCAACACTTCAATTTTATCGGCAATACCTTCTCTCGTCAACGATTTGCTAACATCCGCTAAAGGAATGTGGCTGGTCACCAAAGCAACGCGCAAGTTTCCAGCGACCATCATCATCAAAGCTTCTTTTTGTCCGGCCATATCGGCTAGATATTCCGTGTGACCTGGAAATTGAAATCCAGCTTTGGCGATTGTTTCTTTCGAAATGGGCGCTGTAACCAATACATCAATTTTATTTGATGCCAAATCTTTTGTTGCGGCTTCCAATGAAAGAAAAGAGTATTTTCCACCCGTTTCATTGGCTTTACCAAATTCAATTTCAGGCTCTTCACTCCAAACTTGAACCACATTTATTTTTTTGGATCGGGCTTCGGAGGCGTCTTTGCAATTGTTGAAGAACATTTCTTCTCCTTCAATGGTCTTGCGGTGAGCGTTCAATGTTTTGGTGGAACCGTAAATAACAGGCGTGCATCCTTGTAGTATTCTATTGTCCATCAAAGCCTTAAGCACCACTTCTGGTCCAATACCGTTGATGTCACCTATAGAAATACCAACTTTTATATCGAGAAGGGAATCGTGTTCCTTTTCTTTTTCCATTTGAAATTCTTTTTGCAAAAATACGAATCTACAGGGAACCAAAAATTATTTTCGGTATTCGTATGTAAACTCTTCGAAATTAATTAACGACATTTTTCCTTCGGAATTTTCCTTTTTGTGAAAAATTTTCCGCGGGGAAGAAATTCGGTTGTTTTCAAAATCTGTAATTGTCCTTGTTAAATAGTTGCTTTCTGAAAAGGTGGAATCAATATAACCAATGCAATACCCGTTTTTATCGTACGAAAAATTGCGCATCGTGTGGAAAGGGTAGGAATTGGATCGAATGTTGTCTATTTTGCCTTTTTTGTAGGTAAATTTCTTAACCTTCGTTTCGTTGATTTTATTTTCTACATGGTAAACCTTTTCCGGTTTTTTTGGACTTCCAATTAAAATAATATCCCGCGGATTCGGTTTGAATTGTCTATCAATTTCCAAGGGACTTATCAATTTTTTATCCAACAAACAATACAAGAAATCACCTGTCATTCTATCCGTAAAAATACTGTATCCTTTTTCCGATTTTACATAATTGTACAACGCAAATATCTCCAAATCGCGGGAGGTGTTCAAAGGGACAGGAATGTTGTCTTTGAATACCACCATTGAATCCAAACGGACACTTGCAAAACCGATTTTATTGGCGGCATAAGGATATACATATTCGAATTGACTGATTTTTCGGTCATCGAAATAAAAGATGTGGCTCACTTTTCTAACTTGTCCCAACTTATCGAATTCGTAAATAACGATTTCACTGGGCACTTGGTACAAGGAGTCGTAGGTATCACTGGAAGTCAAACTTTTCGGGTAAATATTCCGGGTGATTTTCTCGATTTTATGCAATTGAATCAAAGAATCGTTGAACCAAATGGGGAAAGAGAATTCATTGGCAAAATCAGAAAACAGCAAGTGGTTGTATATAAGCGTGGGAGGATTTGATTTTTTTAAACCAAAGAGCTTCGTTTTGCGGTCTTCTTGGCAAGAAAAAAGAACAAATAGGAACAAAACGAATACGGCAAAAAGCAAAGAAAATCGTCTGTTCATGGTTTCAATTTCTTGTTGACTTATCAAAAAGTTAAAGTTAAGGATTCTTTTGGATTAGCGAATTACGAATTACGAATTACGAATTACGATGAGTGATTATATTATTCTCCGCTAATCCGCTAATCCGCTAATCCGCTAATCTTCGTTCCATTATTTCTTTTTTTTGTAAGGGTAAGCGAATTACGTATTTTTGCACCGTGATA
The DNA here is from genome assembly GCA_024643585.1 of Crocinitomicaceae bacterium. GTDB lineage: Bacteria > Bacteroidota > Bacteroidia > Flavobacteriales_D > Crocinitomicaceae > UBA2040. The sequence continues at coordinate 1,864 of JAHEMP010000172.1, forward strand.
GACGAACGCCCGATAACAGATTGGTTGCCCTTAACGGTAAAAGAAGCCGCAAAAAGAGGTTGGAATGAACTGGATGTAATCCTTATTTCTGGGGATGCTTACGTGGATCATCCCGCTTTTGGGACAGCTGTAGTTGGTCGTATCATTGAATCCGAAGGTTTTAAAATTGGTATCGTCGCTCAGCCGAATTGGAAAGATGATTTGCGTGACTTCAAAAAGTTTGGTGTTCCCAAGTATTTCTTTGGAGTGACTGCAGGCTGCATGGATTCCATGGTAAATCATTATACGGCCAACAAACGATTGCGCTCCACAGATGCCTACACGCCGGGTGGAGTTTCTGGTTTTAGACCCGATTATGCTACCACGACCTATTCAAAAATTCTTAAAGAATTGTACCCAGAAGTGCCCGTTTTAATTGGTGGAATTGAAGCTTCATTGCGTCGCGTTACACATTACGATTATTGGGCAGATAGACTTTTTCCAAGTATTTTGGAAGATTCCAAGGCCGATTTGTTGGTGTATGGAATGGGCGATCAACCTCTCCGGGAAATATTGAAACTGCTTAAAAAAGGTGTTCCCTTCAACAACCTTAGAACATTGAAACAAGTGGCTTTCATACAGGAAGCCGACGAAGAATTGCCAAAGAACAAGTCATGGAATACCGTTGAGTTATCCAGTCACGAAGAATGTTTGGAGGACAAAATAAAATACGCGGCCAACTTTAAAGTCGTTGAAGTAGAGTCCAACAAGTGGGAAGCGAATCGAATTACCCAGAAAATTGGCGAACGAACCTTGGTGATCAATCCTCCCTACAAAACCATGGAGGAGAAAGAAATCGACGAATCGTTTGATTTGCCGTATACCCGAGCGCCGCATCCAAAATACAAAAACCGAGGAGCGATTCCAGCTTTTGATATGATCAAGTTTTCGATCAACATGCACCGCGGTTGTTTCGGAGGTTGTTCTTTCTGCACCATTTCCGCACACCAAGGAAAATTCATAGCGTCAAGAAGCGAAGAATCCATATTGAAAGAAGTCGAACAAGTGGTCAATGACCCAACCTTCAAAGGCTATATTTCTGATTTGGGAGGACCTTCTGCCAATATGTACAAAATGAAAGGCAAAGACGAGGCGATATGTGCACGATGCACCAGTCCGAGTTGCATTCACCCTGTCATTTGTAATAATTTGGACACTTCACACAAGCCGATGACGGAATTGTATCGAAAAGTTGACGCGCATCCAAAAGTGAAAAAAGCATTTGTAGGGTCTGGAATACGCTACGATTTGTTGGTAGACGATTTCAACAAAAACAACGACGACGGCAACCACGATGAATACATCGAACAAGTGGTTACCCGCCACGTCAGCGGTCGATTGAAAGTTGCGCCCGAACATACATCCGATGCGACCTTGCGTGTGATGCGGAAACCTTCTTTTAAATATTTCCACAAGTTCAAAGAAAAATACGAGCAAATTTCGGAGAAACACGGTTTAAAACAGCAGTTGATACCTTATTTCATTAGTTCGCATCCGGGTTGCGAAGAACAAGACATGGCCAATTTGGCGGCTGAGACAAAAGACATGGGATTCCAATTGGAACAAGTGCAAGATTTCACGCCAACGCCGATGACCGTCGCAACAGTAATCTACTATTCTGGTGTTCATCCCTATACTTTAAAACCAATTGCAACGGTAAAAACCAAAGAAGAGAAACTGAATCAAAATCGATTCTTTTTCTGGTACAAACGTGAAAACCGTGATTACATTCGTAAAGCATTGCAAAAAGCAAAACGCCCTGAATTGATTGAAAAACTACTCGATGAACCGCAAGGTGCTCAACGTCAACAGCAAGCTCCACGGCCAAACGACACCAAAAAGCCAGTTCCTAAATGGCTAGAGGAGAGACGGAAGAAGGGCAGAAATTGATTTGCTTACAAGAATTTTTTCTGCAAACGCCAGAAAATTAGTCCTCCTAGAACGTACATCAAAACATCCCAAGCATCGCTTGTATATGGGTGGATGTGGCTTCTATAATTTGGCAAGTACCATTCAAAATAAAGCGAAACCAGAAGTATTTGCACGAAAATCAAGGGAAGAGAAATCGTCAGTTTTTGATCACGTTTGAGTAAACGAACGAAAAACAAAGCAAACAAGCACATGGTCGGTACAAAGAGCAAATCGGTGAAATAATACCGAATAAAACTTGGCGCGTCCAGCCAATTGGCACGAATGTAACGGACGATGAAATACAGCCCAAAAAATCCGAAAAACCAGGGAAGAACTTTGTTTTTACCCATTTGGAGATGCGGCTAAATACGCGAAAAAGGAAGCTATGCCTAAAAAGATAAAGGCAATGGTTCTGATTATTTTGTACAAAACACGCAACAGCCAAAACCGAGAATTTTTCCATTTTGCCAGAAAAACATCAAGCGCTGGAGGAGGAGTAGATTGTCTTATTTTTTCGCGAACGGCTTCTCTTTCTTCTTCAATTTTTTGGGGTGAGAGCAATTCACCACAGCTTACGCAATTGTCATTCTCTTGATTCCAAGTCCCACATTTTGGACATTTTCTTTCCACTCCCATAGGTTTCAAATTTAAGAAAACCGTAGGATTTTTACGAGAATTTATTTCCCCCTTTGGAGGGGGACAAAGGGGGAGGATTTATATATTTTCCGCTTAATTCGATTGTTTCTTCGACATTTATTCTCGAGTCCTCCCCCTCAATCCCCCTCCAAAGGGGGAAGATTAATCCGCTTCTAGTGAATAACTTTGTTTGAAACCTTTTGTTCGAGTAATTAAGCAAAATGCTAAAATGTTTTACTTTCGTAACGTATGAGTAAAAAAGCGGATAAATACAATAAGCGAGGTGTTCGAACGAGCTATGTATCGACAGTAGTTGGTATTTCCTTGGTTTTATTTATGATAGGTCTTGTATTGGGCGGAGTTTTTGGACTCGATAACGTTCAGAAACAAGCCAAAGAAAGTTTGCAAGGTGACTTGTTTTTCAAGCCTGAGCAGACAGAAGCTGATATTAAACAGATAGAGCAAAAGATGAAATCGTGGCCAGAGTTCAACGATGTTTCCTTTGTCTCGCCAGAAAGAGCTATAGAATCTTTTACGTCCGACGAACAAAACTCAGACGAGATATTGTCCATTTTTGAGGGTGAAAATCCATTACCGCCGACAATTTCCTTTCGACCAAAAGCAGAATATGCGAATGTGGAAGGAATGAATGGAATCGTCAATAAAATCATGACGGAATTTCCCAACGAAATTGATGAGGTCAATTACGACAAATCGAGTGTTCAATCTGTGAATTTAGGCTTCAAGCAATTTGTGTTTCTATTTTTGATTGTCGCTTTTTTGCTAATAATTGTCGCCGTTGCTATGATCAACAACACCATACGTTTGGCGTTGTATTCAAAACGTTTTACCATCAAGACCATGCAATTGGTTGGAGCGACTAGTGTTTTCATTCGTCGGCCATTTTTGCTGCAATCGATCGTTCAAGGAATTGTATCGGCTATACTCGGCATGGCTTTGATGGTCACCTTGATTTATGCCTTGAACAACTTTTTGGAAACTGTTGAAATTA
>JAHEMP010000010.1 GCA_024643585.1 Crocinitomicaceae bacterium
TCAATTGATCAAAGCGATTATCCTGTTTTTCTCTACGAGTTTTTTGACGGAAACTATAGTTATGAATTGGAAAAATCCAATTGGCTAAAAGCTAAAACTTTTACGTTTATGCCAATTTTGGAATTTACCAATAGCGAAGGCCTACTTCCTTTGGGTTTGTCGCACCAAATTGGCTTAGGGTTTACAAAAAATACACTCATTGAGGATAAGTACAACATGCTAATTGGATACGATGACTATACCACCAATTACTTTCATAAAACGTTTATTCAAACAGAGAATTTGTACAATTATTCCCAAGAACCGATTAAATCATATTCTCTTATGTACAAGATCAACATGAGAATCCCTATTAGCGACCATCTTTTGTATAATCTTGGTTTCAGATACAATTTGAATATTTTTGAGAAAGTTTATGGTACTGCGTCAGAAGCTGAGAAATCGACTTACATGTTCAGTCGTTCCGATATGAGACATTACATGCGCAACAAAGAATTTAGAAGTATCTTGTCTTTGGAAACAGGTATAAGCTTTTGTTTTTAAGCTTCCGGAGCCAATCGCAAAACTATTCCGTCAATCTCATCGGTAATTTGAATTTGACAACCTAAACGACTATTGTTTTTAACAAAAAAAGCTTGGTCAAGCATGTCCAATTCGGCATCGCTTTGTTCAGGTAGGTTCGTTTCGGATTCTAGGTAACACTGACAAGTAGCACACATAGCCATGCCTCCGCATTCGCCAAGAACAGGAAGCTCATAGGCTTTGCATAACTCCATTATGTTCATACTCATATCGGTAGGGCCTACTAATGCATGTTCGACACCTTCTCTATCTATGATTGTTACCTTTACTTCTTCCATAATTCAAATTTCAATGCAAAAGTAAGTAAAACCTAAATAGATTTAATTGAAAATTCGTAATGAATTTGTTCCGTTGAAGGAGGTTTGAAAGACTCGAAGTCCAAATTCAGAGTTCGATATTGGCGATCCATCGTAAAGTGAAAAAGTTGCATTATTGCAAGAATCAACCAATGTCAAAAAATTATCTGGGTCTGGTGTTAAAGGTCGAGGGCAAGTCCCATCTGGATCTGCTGGTGAATGTCTGTCAAAAGCTACGAATTCATCTGTAGAACGTCTAAAGACTATAATTCCTTTCGATCCACCATTAACATAAGCCCAACCACTTACTCCCGTTAAGGCAATGTACGTAGGTAAATTAATATCTATCGTAATATCTGTGGGTACGTTTGGTACAGGATGAAATTTATTTTTTTTACACCCCGTAAATAGGAAAATAATTAAGATCGGTAAAATAATACTTACTTTCATGGCGTTGTTCTATCAACAAATATACGATGAAAACGTTATTGAAACTTACTTTATTGCTTTTGATGGGACTTTTCGCATCAACCCATTCGTTCGCTCAAAGTAAAAAGTCGCCTACCTCCGTTGCAGAAGCCGAAAAAATTCTTGCGAAAAAAGAAAAGAAAAAACAAAAGGCTTCTAAAAAGGCGATGAAGGAAGCAAAAAAGAACTTCGCAAGTAAACAGTCGAAAGAATTTAGAAAATCTCTTAAAAGAAACGAAAAAAGGCAGAGAAAGGAATTGCGAAAAAAGAAAAGAAGAGCGCGTCGTTAATCCTGAACTTCCAGTAACTCTTCCGTTGCTTTTTCCCAAACTTCCATTGCTTTATCTAAACTTTCCTTTTTCAAAGAAAATTTTTCAAGAATATGGGCGGACTTTTCTTCGTCGCTATAATCCATTCGCTCCACCTCTTGTTGAAGCAAATGAATTTCCTTTTCTAAATTTTCAATTTCTTCTTCTGTTTTACGCACGAGATTAGACAGTTGATTCTTTTTCCTTTTGCGCTCTTTTTGTTCTTCGAAACTATATTCTGCTTTGACAGGTTTGTTTTTTACCGGTTTTTCGGTTGTCGAAACGGATTTTAATGTCTCGTTTCCATCGGAGGCGTTCATTTTTCGATTTAAGAATTCTTGAACCGAGAAATGGTGGATTTTGAGTGTTTTATCTTCAATGTCCCAAATCCTATTCGTTAATCCATCCAGAAATTCTCTATCGTGCGAAACTACCACAAACGTACCCTCATAATTTATCAAAGCCTCCTTTAATACTTCTTTGGATTGTAAATCCAAGTGATTGGTCGGCTCATCGAGAATCAAGAAATTAGAAGGACTTAGCAAAAGCTGACATAGCGCCAATCGGGTTCTTTCACCTCCTGATAAAACACCCACTTTTTTATCTACTTCCTCACCAGAAAATAAAAACGCCCCAAGTATACTTCTCAATTTGTGACGAATTTCTCCTTTAGCTACTTCATCGACTGTTTCGTAAATGGTCTTTGTTATATCTAGTGATTCAGCTTGGTCTTGAGCAAAGTATGAAATATTTACGTTGTGGCCGTATTCAACGATTCCGTCCCCTTCGATTTTATTCATTACCCTTTTCAGTAAAGTAGATTTACCGACGCCATTCGCTCCTAAAAGTGCTATTTTTTCGCCCCTACCAACCGTAATATTAATATTTTCAAAGATCACTTTATCGTCATAGGTTTTCCCCATATCCTTCAGTTCCAAAACCCATTTCCCTGGTTGATGGCTCAACGGGAACGCAACCTTCATTTTTGCGACACTGTCTTTTTCAACGTGAATGATTTCTGTTTTCTCCAATTTCTTAATCAAAGATTGAGCAAATGCCGCTTTGTTCTTTTTGGCCCTAAATTTATTAATGAGTTCCTCGGTGTGCTTAATGTCTTTGTCCTGTTGCTTCTTGGCACCTTCAAGTCTTTCCATCTCTTCCTCTCTTGCCAATTTATATTTGGAATAGGCAAATGGGAAATCTAAAAGCCTGCCTTGAGCAATTTCTAAGGTTCTTTTGGTAACATTGTCCAAAAAGAGTCTATCGTGAGAAATAACAATTACGGCTCCTTCAAATTTTTGCAAATATTTTTCTAACCATGCTATGGAAAGTATATCCAGGTGGTTGGTTGGCTCATCCAGTAATACAATATCTGGATTGTTGACTAATATTCTAGCCAACTCAGCACGCATTTTCCAGCCACCTGAAAAGGTATTGAGCGGTCTTTCCAACTCTTCATCTTGAAAACCTAAGCCTTTTAAAGTAGAAATGATTTTTTCCTCCCATTGAAACCCTTCCAATACGCTGAAAGAATGATTCAGTTCGCTCATTTCGTCAAGCATGCCTAAATAACTTTCCGATTCATAATCCGATCTTTCAACCAAATCATGATTTATTTTATCCAAGCGAGTGCGAATGTGGTTTAAATCTTCGTTGCTGTCATTTAAAAAATTAAAAACGGACTTTTTTGTATCGAGCTTTAAATCTTGACTCAAATAGCCAATCGTAGTGCCTTTTGGAGCATGAACCTTACCTTCAGAAGGTTTATCCTTTCCCGAAATTAATTTTAGAATTGTTGATTTTCCAGCACCATTTTTCCCAACCAAACCAACTTTGTCTCCTTTATTGATTTGTGCGGTAACATTTTGAAATAAATACCCTTGTGGTAAAAATACGCCGAGATTGTCCAATTGAATCATGGCGCAAAGGTAATACCTTCTTACCCAATTCTAGGTTAGTTTAATAAAAAGATAACGATTGAATAAATTCTTATCTGTCAATAGGACCAGACATCTGACTCCAATGTGCGAATTTTCTCTTTTATTCTTTCGCTTTCAATCAGTGCGTCCACTCCATTCGCGTACGTCTCGATATTCCTGTCATAGACATTGCTTTCTTTGTAAATGGTAGCATTGAACCTTCGCTTTTGAAAAAGGTCATCAAAACTCATCATTTGACTATCGTTTTTATCATTGTACAATAAATAATTATTGAAGATGAATCGACATTCTGGAAAATATAGCCAAAACAATTCTTTTGTCCCAGTAATAACCTTATTGCCACTTGCATCCAATTCATAATCCAAAACTACGGGAGCGATTGCTGTAATTCTGACATCCATTTTTGACCTTTCTTTATCAAAAAACCAATCTTCCTTAATTCGATATTGAATAATATCTTTCGAAGTATACCAGATGGTATCTCGCGGTGGATAAACCAATGTTCTTATTCCATCGACTGTTTCTTCCATGGGATCCCCAAATTCATCCACTAAGGGAATGTCACTCTGGGGACCCAATTTGCCGAAATAATACAATAAATTGTCCCTATAGGTTGCATCTGTATAATAATTTCCACCAGGTTGGTGATTCACGGGATATTTCATCTGATCCCCATCTCTTTTTCCAAAAAGATTGTCAGGGCTAAAAGGTGAATAAATTGTTAAATCACCTGAAAACACATTGCACCGAATAATAGACCAAAGACTCACATTTTTATTGTCGCGAATCCATGCACCGCTTGCCGTAATTTCATCCAATGGATAATATAGAGGCTGATTAATTTTTTGTCTTAAATCAATATAGGAATATGTTTTTTTGCTCCAAATAACATCTGCTTCACGAACATACTCCAAAGGAATTACTCTTTTGGTAGCAATATTATCTATAGCTGCAGGGCCGTCTATTATCCCTGCTTCGGAAATATTCGTCTTTCCACAAAAGCAAGACTGAGCATTAGTATTTAATTGAATTATGGCAAAAATTGATAAAAGCAAGTAAGGTTTCATAGTTCTTTTCTTGCATAACAGGAAAACTATACACTCGTTACAATTGGACAAAAAAAAGGAGACCTTTCGATCTCCTTTTCACAAAAATTATTTTCTATTAGAATGACCAAACGTCATGTTCAATTGTTCTAATCTCTTCTTTAATTTTTTGACTTTCGTACAAGGCATCTATTCCTGTTCTGTATGTCTCTATTTTACGATCGTATACACTGCTTTTTTTGTAAACAGTTGCATTGAATCTGCGTTTCCAAAACAAGTCATCGTAACTCATCCATTGCGCATCATTTTTGTCATTGTACGTAAAGTAGTTGTTGAATATAAAACGACAGTGTGGGAAATACAACCAGAATAATTCTTTCGTACCACGAACACTCGTCGTTCCATCAGCAGATGCTTCTTTGTCCAATACAACAGGTGCAATAGCTATAATTCGCACATCCAATTGTGATCTTTCTTTGTCAAAAAACCAATCTTCCTTGATTCTGTATTGTATTATGTCTTTTGAAGTAAACCAAACCGTATCTCTTGGAGGGTAAACAAATTCTTCGAATCCATCTTTACCCATTTTTACCATTGGCTCACCAAACTCATCCGTCAAAGGAATATCACTTTGAGGTCCTAGTTGTCCAAAATAGTAAACCAATTGTTCACGGTAAGCTGAATCTGTATAGAAATTCATCCCTGGTTGAGGATCGATAGGATATTTCAATTGATCACCGTCTCTTTCTCCGAACAAATTGTTCAAACTAAAAGGGGAAAACAATCTCAAGTCACCGTTCAATACGTGATTACGAATTACTGTCCATAAACTCCAACGCTCCGCATTACGAATCCACGCACCAGTCGTTGTTATCTCATCTAGAGGATAATACAACGGATGGTTTATTTTTTCGCGCAAGTCAATATATTCCCATGCTCTTTGGCTCCAAATAACATCCGCTTCACGAACGTACTCGTAGGGTATCAACTTTTTGGTTGGAATATTTTCCTTGATGTAAACACCGTCAACAATACCATCAGCTGGCACGTTTACAGGACCACCATTCAATTCTGGCTGAGCGTACAAAGCCGTTATTGAACCAATCGCGATAAGACTTACAAATAGACTTTTCATATACTTTTCTATTATAATTTAAAGGAACCACCTTTTTTACGTGTGATACCATCTGGTCCTCGAACGTCTGTCATAAAACCGACAACAGAACCTGGTTTTGCTTGTTTCAATAAATTCACAGCAGCACCGTTTATTTGTCCACCTGGACCTTTAGGCGGTGCAATAGGACTTCCTGAAACAGACATTTCCCATCCAAGTACTGTAAACACAGCATTCAAAGGAATTTCAGGCGGATACTTCGCAAATAAACGTGTTTCCGATCTTGAAATTTGCTCACCGTTTTTAGCAGCACCAAAATACAATTCTGGATCTGGCAAACGAGAAACTCTAAAGTTAAATGCACCTAAAGAAACCGTTTTATTCGTCACAGAAGAACGTCCAGAAACAGTGATTGTTGCTTCACGTCCAGAACCTGGATTAGCTATCCAACCATTTCCTGATTTTGTTAAAGAAACACCATTTCCAGAAAGGATTGTTTGATCGTAACCTGAAGCAACTGCTTCAACTTTATTGGCATAACCTCGATACAATACATTCAATTCTGGCAATGAAACAGTACCACTTGGTTTCATGATTTTAATCGTTTTCTCCCAAGGCATTGACTTTGGAATACCTGATTTATTACGAATAGTAATTGTTCCACTCAAGGTCATTTCACTTCCTCCAGCTGCACGCGTTTTGATAAATCCTTTACCATCACGTACTTCTTCAATTTTTGAACCACTGTATGTAACTTCCGGTTGTTTATCACTATCGTAAGCTGCCATTAAAACTTGAACCTCAATTTCATCACCTGCATTTGCCAATTCTGGACCATATGCTAAGGCCATGATTTTGTTGAATGAATATTCACCACCACCTACACGCAAACGAATTAAAGAGACAGCGTCTGCACGTGCAGCTAATATTTCTTTTTGCATAGAAGATAATGAAGCTATAGCCGCAACCGATGGAGAGTGGTCAAACGTTTTACCAATCCAATGTACATTTGGTACATCATGAACAGTCGAAAACTCTTCTTTAGTCAAAGATGAATAGATCTTTTTAATCGCTTCTTTGTCATCTTGGTTAACATTAGATGCCTTGATTGCTTTATCAATTTGAGAGAACAAATCTTTTTGATCTTTGAATTTGTTGATCGAAGGTGCTTTAAAGAAAAAAGCTTTTTGACCTTCACCACCAGGATAAGCTGCGATAATTTCACTTAACTCATTTCTATATCCATTGTAGCTTTTCCAAAGATCCATACCTTTTCCTTTTGGACGGGCGATGTCATCACCTACCATGATATGCATTGGTTCGTCAAACTTATCCTTACCTTCCACTTTATCCAAATCCATACGAGTTGGAAGTAAAGGTTTGTTCTTTTTGTCGTACGCTTTTACAACGATATGTCCAGAACCTTTTGTCTCAACATCCTCGCCACAAGCTTTTAAGATTTCAAGCTTCAAGTTATCAATTTCAACAATACGCTTTGCTGTCATTTCGTCGATTTTATCGACTATTTTACTTAAACGTTCTGCTTTTGCGGCTCTTTCAGCTTCAGTTTTATCCAATGCTGTTTCGCGCAACTCTGCTCGTTTTTCATTTCCTCTATAAAATTCAGATTCGTTTGCCTTTTGAATATTCTCTTCGATGGCTACGAATGCATCTAATATTGATTTGGAAACGTTTAGTGCCAAAAGTGCGGTAAGTACCAAGTACATCATACCGATCATCTTCTGTCTAGGGGTTTCTTTTCCTCCTGCCATTTTTTCCTATGTTTTTTTAGATTAAAATCTCTACAATTAAATAACTTATGCTTAAGCTTTAGTTACTGTCATTGCTTTCAACATGTTACCATAAATGGTATTCAAATTTGACAAGTTTTGAGACAAGGTTGCCATATTTTCTTTATACAATCTTGTATCTTCAGCTGATGCTGATAAATCTTCCATTAATTTGGTTACTTGACCTTGGAATTTCTCAGTTGCTTCTAGATGAGCAGAAGAACCTTTTAATTGCAATTCGTAAACATTATTTAATGAAGCTAAGTTTTTAGATACTTTTTGCATTTGCTCACCGAAAGATTCACCTTCAGCTTGAGCAGAAGTCATTCCTGAAATTGCAACTGATGCTTTCTCATACGATTCAGACAAAGTACTAACTTTTTCAGCAGCTGAATTTAAACTATCAACATAAGAATCTGTTGCAGCAGCAGCAGAAGTTATGCCTTTCAATTGAGCAGCATTATCACCCAAAGAACGCATTCCGTCGCCTAATCTCTCCAACAAAGCGCTATCAATTTTTGCTTCCTCTAACATTTTGTCTAATTGGTCAGAAACACCAGAACCACGGCCTCCTCTTGCCATTGGTAAAGCCTCATGATCCAATTCATCCGAATGACCTAATGCTAATTCCGGGTAAACTAATTCCCAATTTGGATCTTCATGAATTGGCTCAAAAGCCGAGAACATAAAGATAATTGCCTCCGTACCTAATCCAACTACTAGCATTGGACCAGAACCTGGCCAGTGCATGATTTTAAATAAGGCTCCAATAATTACGACAGCTGCACCGAAACCGTACAGTTTCGCCATAAAATTTTTCCATCCTTTACTTCCTGGTTTCATAATGTTTTTTTGTTTTTAGGTTTTTATTTAAGTTTTAACTATCAATTATTTCAATTGAATATCGCTTTGAATTTCCTCATTCCCTTCTTTAGAGAAATCACGTCCTCCACGTCCAAGGTGAGTCATTACATTACGATAACCAATGAAAGATTTTGCGGTGTCTTGGTACTCATATGAGCGAGTTCCATTGTGCAGGTAATATCCTATATCTTTCCAAGAACCTCCTCGTGTAACTTTACGTTTCATTGATGGTGGATCCCAGTCCATTGCGTCATAACGATGTTCTGTATTCAAATCATTAGAGAATTCATACATAGATTCGTCGTAAGCCGTTTCACACCACTCAGCAACGTTTCCTGCCATACAATATAATCCCCAACCGTTTGGATTGTAAGAATAAACTTTTACAGTTTGCAAACCACCATCTTCGAAATAACGACCTCTCATTGGTTTAAAGTTCCCTAAGAAACAACCTGCCTCATTTCTAATGTATGGACCACCCCACGGATATGGAGATAAATCTAAGTCACCTCTAGAACCTCTCTCCCACTCACCTTCAGTAGGCAAACGGAAATCATTTACAAATAAATCGCCCATACCGATCAACCAGTTGTTCAATAATTGTGTTCTCCATACAGAGAAAGCTCTTGCTTGTTGCCAAGTTACACCAACTACTGGGTAGTTATCGTAAGCTGGATGCCAGAAATACATATTTGTCAATGGATCATGGAAAGAGTAAGTGAAATCACGAACCCAGCACAACGTATCTGGATACACATTAATCACCTCATCAATAATAAAGCGTTGACGATTCTCGTGTCCACGAATAGCATTGTTTTGACCTTTCTTATTGAAATAACCTAAATCTTTATCTTGACCTTGAGGCTCCTGTGTAAACGGATGTGGAGGTGTCTCCAACTCACGGTGTTCATCTACCAATTTATTACCTTGATAGTCAAAGCCATCAGGAACAATATTGATACGGCCTCTTTTAGCCGCTTCTTGTAAATCAATCCAGTAATATCTGAACATCAATTTACGTGTATCAATTTGTCTTCTTTTGTAGAAACGTTCTGGTTGTGGATAGTACATATCCGCCAATAAAGGAACCAAATCAGGATCAGAATAGTCTACCGCACGATCCCAGTTCAAACTAAATACTTCTCTATTTAATTGACGATCAGATGGGTCAAATTCGACATACTCCAAGCCACCTTCATCAAAATACTCATCCTGGTAGTTGATAAAGCGACTTGCTTCGTCATCATCTTCCATATCATAGTAGATTTTATCCATAGCTATGGAGTCACGAACCCAATCCACGAATTGACGGTACTCATTATTTGAGATTTCCGTTTGATCCATGTACAAAGCATTTATCGTAACCGTCTTAGATTTAGTCTGATGCAAGAATGGCATATCTTGATCATTTTCACCCATGGCATAAGAACCCCCTGGAATGTAAACCATTCCATATGGAATCTCGGGAATATATGGTTTTCTTCCTAGAACACCTGTAAGATCTCCTGACCGCGTGCTACAAGCACCGACGATGGATCCTACCAAAACAAAAAACAATAGTCTTTTCATTCTACCTCTTATTTAACATTTTCCAGATATCGATTAACAATCTACAGGTTTTATATAATATCGATATAACGGAATTTAATCCTGAATGGTTACAAAGTTTGCAAAAATAATTTAAATTACAACCAACGAGGATGTTTTGATGGAACTTTTTTAATTTCCGGTAAGTAATAACAGTATTTTACTAATATTTCATGAGTACCTTGGGAAATACTTGATAATTTCCCAATTGTGTAATCATAAGAATAACCAACTGTCCAGTTATTCATGGATCCTCCGAGCATTACTGCGATTGCATCAGATGTTCTGAAAGTTAATCCACCATAGTAGGATAATTGGTTAGTGCTCATCAAATAACGAACATTAATATCCGAAGACAATTTCACCAAATCTGATCTTACTAAAACATTTGCGTCAATTCTACCTGGACCAATTGGATCAGTAGTATAACCTCCCATTGCATAATAATGTCTAGATGATTGATAGGTAGAAATTCCTGCGATGTTATTCCCAACAGTGAATTTTTCAGTTAATCGCGTTGCACTTAAGTGAGTAGACGAAATTCCTGCATAATAATTTGAAGAACCTTTCCAATATAGACCAAAGTTTAAGTCAAGGCCAGTTTTCCCAAAACCTACGGGTAAAGATTTGTCAAGTGCATTCGTCGGCGGCACCCAAGTTGGTTGCATACCAATATTAATCATACCTAAACCTATACCAACACCCAATGTACCATAGTCTGTATAAACAGGGTAAGCATAATTTAACATCACATTGTTTTGACGAACAAAACCGATAGCATCGTGATACATTGAAATACCAAGACCTCCAGGAAAGAATCTATTGATATTCGCTTCAACATTTAATAACACTGAGTTTGGTGCTCCAGAAACCTTATCCCACTGGTTACGGTAAACAGAAGTCCCACAGATACCTTCATCAATTCCAGTTTCACCTGGATTCAAACTCATTTTATCGTAAATAAAATGTGTAATCAGTTTATCTTGTTGGGCATTTGCCGAAACCAAAACAGTTGTAAATAACAAAGTGCTTAAGTATCTCTTTTTAAACATATTTCGTCTTGTATTGATGGTTTTATAGTGCAAAAACAACACATAGAGCGTGCCTTTAACGCGACTAAAATACAGAAATAAGTTGAAAAATGAAATTTTAGAAATAGAATTCAATGAAATATTAAAGTTATGTTAAATAATTAACCTAATTTTTGATAGGTCTTCCACCATAAATCAGGAATTTCATTTTTCATGGCCAGCTCGTAATCCTTGTGGTCACAGGGAACTAGGTGATGTCTATTGTATTTTCTACCATCTTGTGGAGGATATGGAACTTCCATCCACCAACGTTCTGATTTATTACTTTTAAGAAAAACCAATTCTTCTTCGGCGAAATTATCCAAATGAACCGAAAATCTCATGTAATCCTTTTTTGAACCTATTGGAAAATCACCTTTACGCTGCTCTACACCGTCAATAAAATACCAAATTAATTGAGCAATAAGATGGTTGGATGATTTACCATCTTCAGACGGATGCGTATTAAAAATACCGAAAGAAGTTAATTTATCACTTATTCCTGCGTACCGGGCAATTTGGCAAACTTGATCAGCATAAAAGCCATTGGGACTATGGTGAGAAACCGATGGAAAATCCGAAGACCTTATGCTTTCAAGGTCAATGGATAAAATGTCTGTGTTTCGCAGGTGAGGTTCGGCTTTTTTGAAATCCGCGTTGAATTCACCAAGTCTGCAAATATCAAAATAAAGCTTTTCAAAGAGTTCGAATTCTTCGCGACTTGCAAATAATCCTTGACAACCAATGTTAGAAAAATTAAATAGGTAACATGGTCTCTGCAGCAATAAATGACTCATGTAACTACTCGCGCTAAACGGATCGTCCGGCTTTCCTAAATCCAGTTTTGCATCAACTGCGCATATATTGACCAATTGCTCCAATTGTTCATATCCTTTATACATTCCGTAGGTTAAATCTTGGGAACCACCTACAATAATTGGAATAATATCCTCTTTTATTAGTTCTGCAAAAACATTTGAAATGGCAAAATAGGTATCGTTTATTGTTTCACCCGGCATCAAATTTCCTAAATCGTAAATTGAGGCTTTCCATCCGAAAGAAGCATATGTTTTGTAAAAGAATTCACGAAAACTATCATCCTTCTTATTATGAAATCGAGATTCACCGTTTCTAAATTCAGGAATGTACATTATTGCCAATCCGCCTTTCTCCATAAGGGGAAATGAAAATTCCGTATGAAACTCCACAGAACTTCCCAATGCATTGTCTTCAATACCTTCAGGTTTAACAATTGGGGTGAAATAAATCTCAAGGTCTTTCATCTTCATTTTTTTGTAAAAATAAAGGCAAAAGTCACTCAATAATCATCAGCCGAGGCTAAACAATTAAGACAAGCGCGTGAATAACTTACTTTTTAGTCGTTTTCTTAGCGGTCGCTTTCTTTGCAGGTGTTTTCTTTTTGGCGGCTTTCTTGGGTTTATTTGCTTCAATTAACTCTTGAGCCTTTTCTAAGGTTAATGCATCAACATTAAAGGTTTTGGGCAACTCAATCTTTGTTTTCCCTTTAACAACCGTAAATCTACCCCAGCGAGCTTTTTCAACGGTAATCCCTTCATTCGGCCAACTATGAATTATTTTATCAATGTCCTTTTGTTTTTTTGCCTCAATTAACTCTTTAATATCAGCGGATGAAAGATTTTCAAAGTCGTACTTTTTGTTAACATTAATGAAAATATCATTCCATTTTATGAAAGGTCCAAATCTTCCACTCCCTTTTTGAACAGGTAATCCTTCGTATTGAGCAATTGGAGCATCTGCCTCTTGCTTTTCTTTGATTAATTCAATTGCGCGATCTATGTCAACACTCCCTACTTCTTCATCTCTTGGGATGGAAACAAACATTTCCTTGAACTTAACATAAGGTCCAAATCTTCCCAAGGCCAGAACTACTTCTTCATTTTTATAAATTCCTAGATTTTTTGGAAATTCGAACAATTCAAGAGCTTCTTCGAGAGAAATTTGATTAATCGACTGGCCCGTTCTTAACGAAGCAAATTGAGGTTTTTCTCCATCCGTTTGCTCATCCCCTATTTGTACCATTGGACCGAAACGACCAATTCGCGCAATAATTTTCTTTCCACTTTCCGGGTGTTCCCCCAGAGTTCTTTCGCCGCTCGCACGTTCAGAATTTTCTAAGGTATCCTCAACCGTTTGGTGAAATGGTTTATAAAAATCATGAATCATGGACGTCCATTCTTTCATGCCGTTCGCAATTTCATCAAATTCTTGCTCAACCTTTGCTGTAAAATTATAATCCATAATCTTACTAAAGTGTTCATTCAAGAAGTCAGTCACAACGATTCCAATATCTGAAGGGGAAAGTTTATTTTTTTCTTTCCCAGTAATCTCCGTCATTTCTTTAATTGAAACTCCATCGTCATTTAAGATCAAAACGTTGTAACTACGCTCTAGACCCTCGCGTTCCATTTTCTCTACATATCCTCTTTTTTGGATTGTAGAAATTGTTGGAGCATAGGTAGATGGCCGACCTATTCCTAATTCTTCTAATTTTTTCACTAAGGAAGCCTCAACGTATCGGGCTGGTGGACGAGTAAATCGCTGAGTAGCTCGTACCCATTCTCTACTCAACTTATCGCCCGTAATAACTTGTGGAAGTAAGTTTGCTCTTTCATCGATTTCCTCATCGTCGTCGTCATCTACATTAGATTCCAAATAAACACGAAGGAAACCATCAAACTTTATTACTTCTCCTTTGGCCTGGAAAATTTCGTTTACAGTTGGCGCTCCAATTTTAATTGTAGTTCTCTCCAATTGAGCATTTGCCATTTGAGAAGCGATTGATCTTTTCCAGATTAATTCATACAAACGAACTTGATCATTTTCACCCGTTGTGGTATGCGCTGAAAAATCTGTAGGTCGAATCGCTTCGTGCGCTTCCTGAGCATTCGAATTTTTCGATTTGTATTTTGTTGGCTTGGAATATTCTTTTCCATAAGCCCTAACTATTTCATTTTTTGCCCCTTCGAGCGCCGTTTCAGACAAATTTACTGAATCCGTTCTCATGTACGTTATTTTACCAGCTTCGTACAAGCGTTGAGCCACACCCATTGTTCGAGAAACAGAAAAACCAAGTTTTAAACTTGCTTCCTGTTGCAAGGTTGATGTCGTAAAAGGTGCAGCTGGCGATTTCGTTGCAGGCTTCATGGTTACATCTTGAACGCTGAAATCAGCATCTGATATTTTGTCTAAGAACTTTTGAACTTCTTTCTGATCTTCAAATTGTTTATTTAATTCGCAAGAAATTTTTTCATTTCCTTTTAAAAACAGACCATTTACGCGAAAAAAACTACTGCTTTGAAAAGCAATTATTTCTTTTTCACGTTCCACAATTAATCGTACAGCAACGGATTGCACTCGTCCAGCGGATAATGACGGTCGGACTTTTCTCCATAAAACAGGAGATAATTCAAAACCCACGAGCCTATCTAAAACACGACGTGCTTGTTGCGCATTTACCAATTCTTGATTAATATTTCGCGGTTTATCAATAGCTCCTAGTACTGCTGACTTGGTAATTTCATTAAACGTAATCCGTTTTGTATCTTTTTTACCCAAATCCAGGGTTTCATATAGATGCCAAGAAATAGCCTCTCCTTCGCGGTCCTCATCCGTCGCTAACCATACAACGTCTGCACCTTTTGCTAATTTTTTTAATTCAGCAACTATGGCTTTTTTATCAGCAGAGACCTCATAATTGGGTAGGAAATCATTTTCAATATCAATTGCAACCCCTTTTTTCGCCAAATCACGGACGTGACCATAACTTGATTTAACAACAAAGTCTTTTCCCAAATACCCTTCGATGGTTTTTGCTTTTGCTGGTGATTCGACGATCACAAGATTTTTTGCCATAGTACAGTTTCAATCGAAGTTGGATTTTCCCAAATTCACTGCAAATATAAGGGGATAAAAAATGAATATGCAAGTCGAGTTTGCAAATCGTTTCAATTTGACAACCATTACTACGTAAGAAAATTGAAAATATTTTTTTTGAAATTGAAAAATTGATTCAAAGGCCAACCGTTGGTTACAACTTTATATAGTACTCAATGAATTGCCAATGGCTTGTTAATGATTATCACCGGTTTCTCTACAACCACAATCTAAAAATTTCTTAAAAGAGTTGGATTACATACTGACATTTTGACATAGTACTGAATTTATCTTATTTTTGCTTTCCATTAAAAAACAGAATGAATTCAACGGCAAGCGCGACAGACAAAACGATAGATGAAACCCGACAAGGGGAGGCTATTCAACAAAGTTCAAGTCAAATAGAGGGCGGTAAAAAACTTTTTTTAGAAAGTTATGGTTGCGCAATGAATTTTGCAGACAGTGAGGTTGTCGCCTCGATTTTAGCAAAGGATGGTTATTCTGCAACAACTAATAGCGAAGAAGCCGATGTTATTTTCGTTAACACCTGCTCGATTAGAGAAAATGCAGAACAAAAAGTACGGAAACGTCTCACCGAATTTAAAAAATTAAAAAAAGAAAATCCTGAATTAATTGTTGGGATTCTAGGTTGTATGGCTGAGCGTTTGAAAAAGGATTTATTAGAAGAAGAAAAGCTAGTCGATATTGTTGCCGGACCTGACTCGTACAGGGATTTACCTAATTTAATTGAGGAGGTTGGAACCGGTCAGAAAGCAGTGAATGTTTTGCTTTCAAGAGAAGAAACCTATGCGGATATCTCTCCAGTTCGATTGGACAAAGGTGGTATAAGTGCTTATGTAAGCATTACCCGTGGTTGCGATAATATGTGTTCGTTTTGTGTCGTACCATTTACACGCGGAAGAGAGCGGTCTCGTGATCCCAAAACAATAGTCAATGAATGTATAGACTTATTTAACAATGGTTATAGGGAAGTTATTTTATTAGGTCAAAATGTCGATTCATACAGATATAATCTTTCTGCAAAAGGAGAGATTCGAGATGGAAGTCTCCCGACAACTAATTTTGCACAATTAATGGAAATGGTAGCTGAAATATCGCCTGACTTAAGAATACGATTTTCAACTTCGCATCCAAAAGATATGACAGATGAGGTTTTGGAGACAATAGCAGGATACGATAATATAGCTAGTAGCATTCACTTACCCGTCCAAAGTGGCAGCACAAGTATGTTGCAAAGAATGAACAGAGGTTACAGCAGAGAATGGTATATGAATAGGATTGATGCAATAAAAAGAATTGTTCCAAATTATTCCATTTCAACCGATATTATTACCGGATTTTGTGGGGAGACGGAAGAAGAACATAAGGCAACATTGTCGTTAATGGATGATGTTAAGTTTGATTACGCTTATATGTACACGTATTCAGAACGACCGAAAACATTAGCCGAAAGAAAATTTAAAGACGATGTCCCAGAAGCATTAAAATCAAAACGATTGGTGGAGATTATTGACAAGCAAAGGGCGCATTCATTGTTGCACAATCAATCCAGAATTGGAACCATTTCGACTGTTTTGGTTGAAGGAACATCAAAACGATCAGAAGAACACATGTCAGGTCGTGATGAGCAAAATTCAGTCGTAATTTTCCCGAAAGGAGAATTGACAAAAGGTTTATACGTTAAAGTAAGGATAGAGTCATGCACATCTGCCACGCTCATGGGAGAAGTAATTGAATCATTACCTCCTCACCCTATCCAAAAAATTGAATCAAAATGAATTTAATGCAAATCAAACAACGATTCGGAATAATGGGCAACGCGCCATTATTGAACCGAGCATTAGAGATTGCCTCCCAAGTGGCACCAACAGATATTTCAGTTTTAGTGACTGGAGAAAGTGGTACTGGTAAAGAAATTATTCCTCAAGTTATCCATCATTTGAGTTCAAGAAAGCACGGCGAATACATTGCTGTAAACTGCGGGGCTATTCCGGAGGGAACAATAGATTCTGAATTGTTTGGCCATGAAAAAGGCGCATTTACAGGTGCAAGTGGAAGCCGTGAAGGCTACTTTCAAGTTGCTGACGGCGGAACCATATTCTTAGATGAAGTAGCTGAATTACCTATGCAAACCCAAGTTCGGTTATTACGTGTTTTGGAAACAGGTGAATTCATACGAGTCGGTTCTTCCAAAGTTATTAAAACCAATGTTCGGGTAGTAGCTGCGACCAATGAAAACATGCAAAGGGCCATAGCTAATGGAAAATTCAGAGAAGACTTGTTTTATCGATTAAGTATCGTTCCAATTTCCTTGCCACCATTAAGGGACAGAAATGAAGATATTCATTTGATATTTAGAAAGTTTTCTGCAGATTTCGCCGACAAATACAGAATGCCGGCGATTCGACTAACTCCTGATGCTGTTGAATTATTAAACAACTACAAATGGCCAGGTAATATTCGACAATTGAAAAATGTTGTTGAACAAATTTCCGTAATCGAAACCGAAAGAGAAATAGACGCTTTAAAATTGCGATCCTTTCTCCCTGAATCTTATCAATCTACTCCAGCTGTTATAAATGGAAAACAAGAAGAGAATTTCTCTGAACGTGAATTGATGTACAAATTCCTTTTTGATATGAAAGGCGATTTGAATGAGTTAAAAAAATTGGTCCTCGAGATTATCAACAAAAATGAGGATATCAAATTGACTCAAGATCAAACGGCGATGGTGAAAAGGATGTACACTGATGTGCAGGAAGTTAGTCCGTCACGCGCTTTACCTGTTGCAATTCCACAAGAGGAAAAGAATTACCAATTTGCACATCCTGCAGAAGATGAATTTGAAACACACGAAGAGGTCGAAGAATCCTTATCTTTGGAAGATCGAGAAAAAGACCTAATCAAGAAAGCGTTAGAGAAGCACAGAGGCAAAAGAAAATATGCTGCAGAAGAATTGGGCATCTCTGAACGAACATTGTACAGAAAAATTAAAGAATACGATTTGAATTTATGAGAACAACCTTTTACACATTAGGGCTTCTGTTAATTATGAGTTCTTGCTATCCTTCCAGCGTTAGTTTTCAAGACAAAGGATCGATGCCGGAAGAATGGAAAACTTTTTCTGTCAAAACGTTAGCAAATAATGCGGCAACAGCACCAAACTCTTACCCTTCGATTTTAACAGAAGCAATAAAAGATGGTGTACAAAACAATACTCGTTTATTGTTAAGCACTAATAACAGTGGAGAAGTGAATATTGAAGGTGCAATAAACGGATACAACATTACTCCTATCGCATTGCAACCTGGAGACGTAGCCGCTCAAAACAGATTAACTGTTTCCGTTAAATTTACTATCTTCATCACCAAACCAGAAGAAGAAAAAATGGAACTTTCACTCTCCAAGTTCATGGATTTCGACTCTAATCAGGATATTTCGACTGTTGAGCAAAGTCTCTTATCAGAAATCAATGCCCAAATAGTTCAGGACGTTGTGGCAAAATTATTATCCAATTGGTAATGAAAATATCAGATATTGCCCAAAAAATAGAAAATCCAGCCTTGTGCTCATCTGACGATGTAAGAGCAATGGAAGAATTGATTGAGAAATATCCTTATGCCCAATCCTTCCCTATATTACTTTTAAAAACGCTTGGGCAATCAAAAGACGTTCATTTTGAGGATGCATTAAATAAATATGCCTTCCGAATTAGCGATAGAATGCACCTTTATTATTTGGTAAATAACAAAGAAGAGGCTATCGAAGAAACTGTTTTGTATCCGGCTGAAACTGATGCGGCAATAGAAGAAGCTGAAGAATTAATTGCCATCACTCCTGAAAGAATTGAAAATATCAATCTTACAATAGAAAAGCCGGCTGAACGACAGGAAGAAATTTCCTTGTCGGATGAGGAAGAGAATGTTGATCAAGAGGATTTAGTTCGACTTGACTATGAAAAACTACTAGATGAAGATGTAAAATTCGCTAAGGTTGAAGAAATGTCATTCGAACCCGTTCGTATTCACATAACCGAAACAGGTGATGTTACTGGAGTTGAGGACAACCCAACAATCGAAAGTCAACCTAAGATTTCCGAGGAATTAGAAACTTCCACAGTTAAAGAAACCAATTCAACGCAAGACAAGATTCTTGACATTGATTTAAACAAAGAGGAGCCAATAATTTCTGAAAATATCGATGAAGTTTCTCTTGATTTTGAAATTGGAGAGGCGGAAGAAATAGAAGCTGAGGTTGAAATGGTGACTGCGAATTCAGGTATTGAGTTTTTCGATCCAACTGAAGAATTAAAAGAAAGCAATTCCGTTAAAGATATTTCCATATTGGAACCTTCAAGTTTTGAGGAACAGAAAAAAACAATTTCACTGGATTTAATTTCAAAAAAATTCAATCCTGCTGATGATGAGTTAACTTCAAATGCAATTTCTCAAGGATTTCACATTACTCTTGAGAATGAAAATAGTAATGTCAATGAGTCAACCATCGTAGAAACAATAGAGCAATTTGAACAGAATAAAAGTGACGAAAAAAGATCTTTTTATTCGTGGTTACATGCCAATGATAAATCCATAAATGATCCTGAAAAACACGACCGTTCTTCAGAAATAATAGAGAAATTTATACAAGAAGACCCTAAAATTTCTAGATCGATTAAAGGGGAACCATCGGAGATAAAAAAGAAGGTCCCATTTTTTAAAGCAACTGAAATAGCGAAGGAAAGTCTAATGGAGAATGTCATACCGGTTAGCGCCACTCTTGCACAGATATTTGAGGCGCAAGGAAATTTTCCAAAAGCAATTCATACATATGAACAATTAATGTTGTTATATCCAGAAAAAAAGACTTTCTTTGCAAACCAAATTAAGAATCTAAAGAAAAAATTAAATAATTAAGCATGGATATTTTCTTTCAAATCATTATCATTATTGCAAGTCTTTTGTTGATTTTGCTAGTATTCGTACAAAATCCAAAAGGTGGAGGTTTAAGTAGTGATTTCGGTGGCGGTGGTCAACAATTGGGAGGTGTACAAAAAACAAATGAATTTGTTGAAAAAGGAACCTGGACATTGGCCGGAATCATTATGGTGTTGAGTATTTTCTTAACCATTCGTTTGAAACCAGAAACGAAAGTTATTGAACAACCTCAAGCTACAGAGCAACCAGCAAATGGTCAACCTGGACAACCAGCTGAGCCTGCGAAATAAGTTTTTAAAAACATATTAAAATGTCAGTATGTCACCTCATACTGACATTTTTTTTGTCCATTTCTTTTGAAAAATGAAATATTGTCTTGAAATGGTTAATGGCACAATATTCGACAACGTGTTACCATCATTTATAAAAACTAAAAGTTAAATTATATGTCAGTAAATTTTAAACCATTAGCGGATCGTGTTCTCATCGAATCAGCACCTGCAGAGCAAAAAACAGCGAGTGGAATAATTATTCCAGATACTGCAAAAGAAAAACCATTAAAAGGAACAGTTGTGGCGGCAGGTCCCGGTAAAACGGATGAGCCAATGACAGTAAAAAAAGGTGATTTGGTATTGTTTGGACAATATTCAGGAACTGAAATCAGCGTAGAGGGTAAAACTTACCTAGTTATGAGAGAATCAGATATTTACGGGATATTTTAATTAAAATTTTAAGAAAAAAAAGAAATGGCAAAAGAAATATATTTCGACGTAGAAGCGAGAGAAAAATTAAAAAGAGGGGTTGATGCTTTGGCGAACGCTGTAAAAGTAACATTGGGACCAAAAGGTAGAAATGTTGTTATCGGTCGTAAATTTGGTGCACCAACAGTTACTAAAGATGGGGTTTCCGTAGCAAAAGAAATCGAATTGAAAGATCCGATTGAAAATATGGGTGCTCAAATGGTAAAAGAGGTTGCTTCAAAAACAGCTGACATTGCCGGAGATGGTACGACTACCGCAACTGTTTTAGCACAAGCAATCATTACAGCTGGAATGAAAAATGTTGCTGCTGGAGCAAACCCAATGGATATTAAAAGAGGAATCGATAAAGCGGTTGTAGAAATCG
>JAHEMP010000173.1 GCA_024643585.1 Crocinitomicaceae bacterium
GGAATATCGCATTGAACATAGATTCGGGGATATTGCTGGATCAAATGGTGGTGTTCAGACGGCCTTTGGATTTGATCAAGCGGCGGATATTCGCATGGCCATGGAATATGGAATAACGAATAAATTGATGGCTGGTCTAGGCCGTAGCAAAGGTATAGGAAGACCATACACCTCGTTAATGGATGGTTTTTTAGCTGGTCGTTTTTTAACTCAAAACAAGGAAAAAAATATGCCAGTTTCAGCTTCCATAATCGGAACGGCCTACTACACCTACATGAAACCGGTTTTAGATTCTCAGTCCGTCGCTTTTTTCGACAACAAAGCTTCAAGGAGACTGGCGTATTCCACGCAATTGGTGATCACACGAAAATTCTCTGACAGAATTAGTTTGGCCATAATGCCGACCTATGTGCATCGAAATTATGTTGCGCAAAATGACGTAAATGATTTGTTTTCAGTTGGGTTTGCAGGAAACATCAAAATCAACAAAAAAATGGGGGTGATTTTTGAATATTTTGCAAATATTGAACCTGAAAGTTTTCGCCCAAACGCTACAAACAGCCTTGGTGTAGGGCTTGAATTCGTTACCAACGGTCACAATTTTCACGTCAATTTCACAAATTCAAGAGGTTTCGGAGCCTTGCAATACATAGCCTTAACAGAAGAAAGCTGGCTAAAAGGTCAGTTTAGGTTGGGCTTCAGTATTTCTAGAAATTTTAAAATAAAAAAATCATGAAATTTTTAATACCCTTTTTTACATTGCTTGCATTTGGATACTTGTCTTTGCAGATGTCCTCTTGCACGAAAGAGAAAGTTCCATTGCCCTCCGTGTCAAATCCAGTGATAAATAATTGTCCGGATACCATTTCCTTTCAAAATCAAGTTTTTCCGATGATAGATGTCAATTGCAACACTTCTGGTTGCCATGATTCTGGAGCGGGAGGGTATACGCTGACAAATCATTCTCAAATAAGTGCAAATGCGGAAATAATATTAAAGGTTATAAAGCATGAAAGCGGTGTTGAACCCATGCCTCAAGGACAGTCAAAATTGGCAGATTCGCTTGCCCAACAATTCAACTGCTGGATATCCCAA
Source organism: Crocinitomicaceae bacterium (assembly GCA_024643585.1). Classification (GTDB taxonomy): domain Bacteria; phylum Bacteroidota; class Bacteroidia; order Flavobacteriales_D; family Crocinitomicaceae; genus UBA2040. Next base: position 1,096 of record JAHEMP010000173.1, read on the forward strand.
GGTAAAGCAGACAATTAAAAATAGAATTTTGAAACCAAGAAAGCTTTTAATAGATTTACGAAGAAAAATAGCAGAAACAAGTAATAATCAATAAAATACTATGAAGAAAAATTACATTTTAGCATTAACATTAGGACTAAGTATAGCCTTTGTATCTTGGCAAAAGTCAGGTACGGTTCAATCCAATACCTTTAAAAAAACCCATAAAAACAATTCGGGTGCTTCGACTGGAAAAACAGGAGCTCCTGGGGAGTCGAATTGCACGGAATGTCATACAGGTTCCGTTCAATCTGGAACGACGGAAAATTTGTTACTTGTTGGTAATGCAGGAGGGCCGATAACCTCCTATGTACCAGGTCAGTCCTATACGGTAACTTTGTCGATGTCTTCAAGTCCAAGTAAAAAGGGAATGCAAGTAACGGCCTTGAATTCGAGTAATCAAGCTGCAGGATCTTTTTCGACAATTACAGGAGGTGGAGTTGCAATAACCAATGGAAGTGGTAAAACCTACGCGAATCATACCGCGGCAAGCACGCTACCAACTTTTCCAGGATGGGCATGGACATGGACAGCTCCAGCAACGAATGTAGGTCCTGTCGACTTTTATGTTGCGACAAACAAGGCAAATGGGAATGGAAATAATTCAGGCGATTTGATCTATTTATCTAGTCATACTTATGGCAGTACAGTAGGAATCGAAGAAAATAAAATCGAAGTCGTGGGCGAATTTAACGCTTCTTTTTCAGTTGAGAATTCAACCATTTATATTCAATATTCATCATTGATAAACGGAAAAAACCACGTCAATGTTGTTGATATGAACGGCAGATCTGTGCTCAATATGAATATGGGAACTTCTAGTGTCGGGGTGAACAAGGACATGATTATTTTACCAGAATACATAAAAAATGGTATGTACATTGTGCAGTTTTTCGTTGACAACTATTCAATGACAAAAACGATTGTTGTAGAGCGATAAGAATTGAAAAAAATAGTGAAATCCGGCTTCAAAAAAGAGGTCGGATTTTTTTATTCCAAACGTTTGTCGACCAGCTTGCGTACTTTTTTAAAGAATTGAAAAGGATTCATAGTGCGCCAATCCATATCGTCCAATTCTCCTCCGGTTGCGAAATATTGATCTAAATTTATTTGGTTGAATTCCTTTGAAACATGATCATGAAAATTAATCATGGCAACCCAACCGTCTTCCAATTCGTCAAACCATTCTTCGTAATAGCTATCATCCGAATAATGAAAGTTCAGCACATTTTCCCCAATCAAAATGAATTTATTGATTCCTGAATCCATCATTTCCTCAATAACGTCACGCTTCAATGTCATGATATCGTTTTCAATGGCGTCGTTCCATTCACCAATCATTTCAATGATAGCATATTGTTCGTCGTATTCGACAAATAATATTTTTATGAAAAGGGTTTCGGAACCTATGCTATCCCATTGAGGATGAATAACATAGTTGTATATTTTGTGCTCAAATTCGAACTCGGAGTACTCCCGTTCGAAAAAAGGAGACTGCGGGTCTTCAGCGGCAATGTAAAAGTCGCGCCATTCGAAAAAGGGTTCCACAAAATGCATAGAGCAAAATTACACTAAGTTGGCACAATCTTGGTTATGGATGTGGAAATAATATTTTACTTTTGATATCCATATAACGCAAACACTGATTATGAAATTGTTTAAAAATGTATTGACCCTATTTTTAGCAGCCTTTATTATAGCTTCATGTTCCGGAGACAAGGACAATAGAAGTGTGCAAGAATATGCATCGGCTTTTGTAAATGAAAGTGAGAACGTTTTCGTTTTTGGTTCAGTTGATTTAAAATCCATCCTTCAAAAAGCAGATTATGAATCGGTACCAAAATTTGGTGGCATTATAAAAGGTGAACTAAAAAATATCGAAACAGGATTGAATCTGGATGCAGGTGTTTACTATGCTCTGGAAGGACCGTTCCAGGATGGAAATATTGGAAGTGTTTATGCTTTTGCTGAGGTAAAAAATATAGATAGTTTAAAACTGCAACTCACACAAAGAGGTTATGATTTGGAGAGTGCGAGCGGCATAGACTATTTCAGAAGCGGAGACGTTGCTTTCGGTATAAAAGGAAAATTGGCGTTGATGCTTGTTAAATCTGGAGAATTTGATACAAAAGAACTAATTAGCGGGGCTTTCAAACGAGCAAATGGAAAAGAACTGTCTGGAAAGGCAAAAGAGCTAATAGTTGGAAAATCGGATATTTCCATTAATCTTGATTTGTATAAAAATTATCTAGCCAATAATGAACAGTTGGGCACGATTACGAAAGAGAACAAAAAGCAATTGGAGGAAATGATGAAAGACTCATATACGCAATCAACCATTTCTTTCGAAGATGGACAGTTGCGCATGTCTTTAAAAAATCACTTTTCAGTTAGTTTGCAAAAAAGAACCATGATGCTTTCTGATGACAAAGCTTCTATTCGTGAAACGATGGGGAACGGTGAACCCAAAATTGCAGTTTCTACCAACATTGATATGGTACAATTGCAGGCCTGGATGGATGATTTTGCACCTGGGGTTTTGGATAATCTATTAGAACAAGCTGGTCCGTTGAATATGGCCATGATGATGGCTGGAGGTAAATTATCGAACTTGGTCAATGGTAAATTAGGTTTTGCCATGTACGGCGAACCAAAAGCAGGATCCATCGAACCGGATTTTAGTTTTTATGTTGGCTTGGGACCTCAAGGCAAACCTTTGGCAGAGATGGCGCAAAACTTTTTAAGCAAGGGCACCATGATTTTAAACATAAATGAAAAAGGAGTGCAAGGAGCCTCAGCAGAAGCATTCAGAAATAGCGAAGGAAATAGAATAACCGTTCCGGCAGGTTGCGAATCGTTTGGCAAAACAGCTTTTTCAGGATTTGCCTATTTGGATAATATGGATACAAAAGCATTTGAATTCAAAGGCGGAGCGAAAATGATAGAATTGGTGAAATACCTTAATTTTTCATTCGACGCTAACGGTGGAGAATTAATCGTTAAACTAAAAGACGACAAAACCAATGTTTTGAAACAAGCAGCGCAGTTTATGCTGAAAGAATTTGAATCGCAAATTAGCGGGATTAATCCAGAATTGTAAACCATGACAAAAGACAAAGCCAATTGGAATGAACTCAACGAAGAGGAAAGACGAGTTATCATTCATAAAGGAACAGAATATCCCGGGACTGGGGAATACAATAAGTTTAAGGCCGAGGGTACCTTTGTATGTCGTCAATGTGAAGCACCTTTGTATGACTCCACAAGTAAATTTGATTCCGGTTGCGGTTGGCCATCTTTCGACGATGACATTTCAGAAAATGTAGAACGAGTTTTAGATGCGGACGGTCGTCGCGTAGAAATTGTATGCAAAAATTGCAAGGGACACCTAGGTCACGTTTTTGAAGGAGAAAGATTTACAGCAAAAAATACGAGACATTGTGTAAATTCTGTGTCTATAAAATTTGTCCCGAAAAATTAAGGGTAAATAATTGCGAAAGGCGCATAGCTGATGACGAATTTTGTTTCCAACAATACTATTCTTCGCTAATCCGCTAATCCGCTAATCCGCTAATCCGCTAATCCGGCATCCAAGTTTTACGGATATTTACAGAAATACATTTTTTGACTTTTCGTCTCTATCATTTCGTGTAAAATCAATTGAGAGGCTAAAGCCAACTGGGTGTAATTTTGAGAATTGTTTCCAAATCCAGCAGCAGAATTTTGCCACATGTCCTTGATTAAATCTTGACCACCTTGTTCTGGAGCAATTTTATTCACAACTGCTGCAACATTTCCTGCTCCTGCATGGTAGATGTGCAAAACAAACAAACGAAACCAAACATCACTTTCTTTATAGGCAATGTTGTGTTTGTCCAAAATTACTTTTGCCTCAGGAATACAAACGCGAGATATTAAGCGAGATGAACCGTAAGCCGAACGTTCAAAGTTTTCTCTTTCGTCTACGTATTTGTTTACTGTCAATCCTTGGGCACGTGCCACAGAAGGCATCAATTGAAAAGCTCCATACGCTCCACTTTTTGATTTTTTCAGTTGACCAGGACTTTCAATTAATAAAATCGCTTGTGCATACCAAGGGTCAACGCCAGCTTCTTCAAAAGCAGCTACACCTTTTGATAATTGGGGATAAACAGCATCAAATTTGTAAAAATCGTTCTTTCCAGATGTTACGTATAACTGCTCGTTTGCTGGTAAACCAAATTGTTCTCTAAGTTGGGCTTTGTGTGCTTCTTTTTCGGCATTCGTTTGACTGCTCCAGTCA
>JAHEMP010000174.1 GCA_024643585.1 Crocinitomicaceae bacterium
TTTACTTATTGCATTTCTAAGTTACATGAATCCCGAGATAACGCCATTAGTTCCCGTATTAAATTCCTATTGGCTAACTATTCACGTTTCGATGGAAGCAGGTAGCTATGGTTTCTTAATGTTAGGTGCAGTAATTGGAATTATTAATTTGTTGGTCATTGCAGTAATAAATAAAAAGAATTACCAACGTTCCATGAAAGTGGTGAAAGAATTAACCATAGTAAGTGAAATAACCTTAATTGCAGGACTATTCATGCTAAGCATCGGAACTTTTTTAGGAGGCATTTGGGCTAATGAATCGTGGGGGAGATATTGGGGTTGGGACGCCAAGGAAACATGGGCACTGGTCTCTATTTTAATATATTCTACTATTCTTCATTTAAGACTAATCCCAAAATTGAACGGCATTGTTCTTTTTAATGCGGTCACCTTGTTTGGATTGGCATCTATAATAATGACGTATTATGGTGTCAATTATTATCTTTCTGGATTGCATTCGTATGCTGCTGGTGATCCTTTGCCTGTTCCAAATTGGGTTTATTTCGCAGTTCTATCAGCTTTTGGATTGACAATTTTAGCATTTAGGAAAAAGCGTAAATTTAATATAAGCCAGACTATATAAACTTAGAAAATAATTTCTCTGTCGAGCTTGTTGTAGTCAGAACGTACAACAAAACAAGGGAGTGGTAATTTTAAATGCTTTTTCATAAATAGTTTACATAAAATCAAATGAATTCATAAAGCCATTGATTAGCCACTTTATGTTGACATAAACCCGTAAAAAAAATAGGATTCATTGTCGCATGAATTGAAATTTAGCTAATTTCGAAACCCTATGCCAAAAGCAAAAAAAATAGCTGTTTTTATTACCTCTTCAGGTTGGGGTGGGTTAGAAATGAACACGGTAAAGCTGTCAAAATTATTGATTGAAAATGGATATTCCATTGTTCTTTTTACGTCTAAAAAATCAACCCTGCTTGAAAAATCTAACGGCGTATTTAACGATGTAGAAATAATTGAGAAACCTCGAAAATATTTTGCTTTTCGATCGGCCAAGAAAATTTCTTCCCTCCTTAAAAAACACGAAATAAACGTGGTCCTATGCGTTGATAATAAGGATTTAGATGTATTGGCTTGGACAAAAAGATTGTTTCGTAAATCGATGAAATTGATCTACCAACAGCACATGCAAATTGGCTTGAATAAAAAAGACTTTTTTCATACCTTTCGGTTTAAAGCAATTGATAAATGGATAAGTCCGTTGCCTTTTCTTAAAGTAGAAATTGGACTTCGAACACATTTTCCTTTAAACAGAGTCGAGGTTATTCCAATCGGTTTAGACACTAGCAAGTTCTTGAAAAATAAATATTCTAAAAAAGAAGCAAGAGACTTATTAGGGATTCAAACGGATTTACCTTTGCTCGGAATAATAGGTCGAATTTCAGAAAAGAAAGGTCAACTTTTTGTAGTTGAGTCAGTTTTGGAATTAAAAAACCAAGGATTCCATGTTGAATTATTAATCTTTGGCTCAGCTACCATTAATGATGAAAATGATCAAAAATACGATCAAAAATTGCGCAATTTTGTAATTAATAATGGTTTAAGTGATTCAATACATTTTATTGATTATCAAAGTGATGTGAGTAAATTTTACAATGCAATTGACGTGTTTGTTCTGGCTTCACACAGTGAGACATATGGAATGGTTACGATAGAGGCTATGCTTTCCGGTGTTCCAGTTGTGGCAACAAATTCTGGTGGAACCCCTGAGATTTTAGCGAATGGTAGGTTGGGCCATCTCTATCCATTCGAAAATCAAATCAAATTCTGTAAAGAGTTGAAAATTGTTTTGAATGAAATGGAGCAAACGAGAAGCATGACTGCCAATGCAAAAGATGTTGCTTCAATGATATACAACCAAAAGGCCGAAGTTGAATCTATCGATAAGATTTTATCTAAATACCTTTAATGAAATGAAAATAAGCCTCATTATTTCTTTTTACAAAAATCTGGATAATCTCGATTTAATTTTCAAAGGTCTATCAAAACAAACTGAGAAGGACTTTGAGGTTATTGTTGCTGAGGATGATTGTTTTCCTGAAACGATAGAGTTTCTGAAAATGAAACGAACAGAATATCAATTTCCGATAGAGCATATTTCACAAGAAAAAGATGATGGTTTTAGAAAAAACCAAATGCTAAACAAAGCTATTTTGCTGAGTCATGCTGATTCGTTGGTTTTTATTGATGGAGACTGCATTCCTCATAAGCATTTTGTAAGGGCATATTCTAAAGCAATAAAAAAGGGAGGTATCTTTTTTGGTAAACGGGTAAATTTAGGCCCTGAAATTTCAAAAAAAATTATTGAAAAAAAATCGATTGAGGATTTGACGCTTTTTGAAGTTTTTAAGTCGGATTCGGATAAAAAAAAGGAAGGTATATACTTCCCATTTTTTAGTTTGAAATTTAAGAATACAGGACTTTTAGGTTGTAATTGGGGTGTTTCAAAACAACACATGTTCGACATCAATGGATATGACGAGGATTATATTTCTGCGGGTGTCGGAGAAGATGTTGATATAGAGTGGAGATTGAGGTCGATGGGTTTGAAAATGATCTCCATGAAAAATAAGGCAATCGTCTATCACATTTATCATGCAAGAGGCTACAGCGATTTATCTGTTCAAGCTAATTACCAAATTTTAGAAGAAAAGAAGAAAATTGGCAATATTCGATGCCTTAATGGTATTGTTAAATTATAATTCTTCCATTGGAAGCTGTTGAGTTTTCTTTATTTCAGTCATAACAAATGAGCTTTGAACCCGAGCAATGTTTTGCAAAATAGACAATTTTTGGGTGACAAATATTTGATAATCTTCCATGTCGCGAACCACTATTTTTAACAAATAATCGAATAAACCTGCAATATGGTAACATTCCAATATTTCTGGCAAATCTTCGACATCTTTTACGAATTGCTCAATAGTTTCTTTGTGATGATTCTCCAATGTTACGGAACAATAAGCGATTAATTTGAATCCAAGTTTTTTCGGGTTTATTTGTGCGTTATAACCGGAAATGATACCCTCAGATTCAAGTTTTTTTATTCTTTCAAATACGGGAGAGTTGGTCATATTCAACATAGCCGCTAATTCTTTGATTTTCAATTTTCCGTCTTTTTGAAGTTCGGAAACGATTCTTTTGTCTACATCATCCATTTGATTTTTTTTAAAAGGTCTTTTTTCTTATTTCATGATTATAATGATAAATAAAAAGTACAAAATAAGATATTTTTGACAATTTAAAGAAATATTTACTTAATTATCTGATGAATAAAGTAATTATTGTCCTTCATCGTATCTTTGTGTAGAATTTAAACAAAAAGAAAAATGTCAGATCATCAGTTTAGTCCAGAAAGTTTAATGATGTCTTTTGGTTATAAACCAGAATTGTCAGAAGGAGCCATAAAGGCACCAATTTTTCAAACGTCTACTTTTGTATTTAAAACTGCTGAGGAAGGAAAGGCATTCTTCGAATTGGCTTACGGAATTCGTGCGAAAGAACAAGATGAGCAATTGGGTTTAATTTATAGTAGAATCAATAATCCAAATTTGGAAATTCTTGAAAATCGACTTTGTCTTTGGGATAAAGCTGATGATTGTGCTGTTTTTGAAAGTGGAATGTCAGCTATAAGTACAGTATTGCTTGAATTTTTAAGTCCAGGCGATTTATTACTTTTTTCCTCTCCTGTTTACGGAGGTACCGATCACTTTATTCACTCTTTTTTAAAGAAAATTGGAGTAGATGCTGTTTCTTTTTACCCAGGTCAAAAAGAAAGTGAAATTCGCGAAATAATTGAGAATACTGGCAAGGCTCACAAATTGGCAATGATTTATGCTGAAACTCCTGCCAATCCAACTAACGATATCACAGACATTGAAATGTGCAGACGCATTGCTGATTCTTATTCCACTGAAGAAAAAAGAGTTACTGTAGCGATTGATAATACCTATATGGGACCATTGTGGTCTCATCCTTTGTTAATTGGTGCTGATTTAGTAATCTATTCAGCAACTAAATACATTGGAGGACATAGCGATTTGATTGCTGGTGCGGTTCTAGGTAACTCACAGGTAATGCAACGGGTGAAAGTGTTAAGAACATTTCTAGGTAATATGGCTAGCCCTAATACTTGCTGGTTATTGACCAGAAGTTTAGAAACCTTAAAAGTAAGGATGGAACAACAAGCAAAAAACGCAGATATCGTCGCCAAAATGCTTGAAAATCATCCAAAAGTTGAAAAGGTTCATTATTTAGGTCTCTTAAAAGAAACGGACTCGGATTATGAGTTGTACAAAAAACAATATACTTCTCCTGGCGCTATGATTTCATTTGATATTAAAGGTGGAGAATCGCAGTCGTTTCAATTTTTAAATCAGTTGAAACTTTTCAAAATGGCTGTTAGTTTAGGTAGTACTGAGAGTTTAGCTCAACATCCAGCGAGCATGACACATATTGGTGTGGATCCGGCGGAAAGACTGAAAATGGGGATTACAGATAAATTGGTTCGACTTTCAATTGGCGTTGAGAATTCAGAAGATATCATTTGGGATATCCAACAGGCTCTTGATAAGGTTTCTTAATCGTTTTTGGTGAAATATTTGCCTTCATTAGGATTGAAGAAAAATAAATGTTCCAAAGTTTCATCCTTCGTTATGGAGTAAGAGAAATCCGTCAATAAGTCATTTGGTTTAGGTGTTTCTAATTTGCCTTTGTAAACTAATATGTCCTTCGCAGAAGAATAGGTGCCCGGTGCGTATTCTATGAAGTAAGCACTCTCTTTTTTTGGATTTTCAAGTTCAAATATTTTCCATTGAAAAACCAACTTGGGAACGCCTCTAAAAATGGTGTAAAAATTTCGATAACAGTTTTCCATTATTCGATAGTCTAAAGTGAAATCTTTGAAAGAATTACTTTGGATATTTGCAATGTTTATTTTTAAAGGCGAAAAGGCGCTTGAGCTTATTTGAATAGGTCTACTTACTTTTTCGGTGGCACCGTCATAATAAAATAGAAAGTTGTAGTTTCCAGTGAATCCCAAGTTAGATTCTTTTTCATACCGACCTCTTCTTTTAGCTTCGTTGTGCGCAAATTGCTCTCTATTTACCAAAATAACAGCGTCTTGAATACCATCTTGATCAAATTGATCTTTGTGCATTTCTATGGAGTAGGTTTCATTTGCTGGAATACTTAATTGCGACTCTACCTGGCGTTTAATTTTTTCAGCCGTTGTAAGATTTTCTACGATTTCTGGCTGATTTTCTTCTACTTCAACAGAAGTACTTTCATTACAAGCAGCTAGAGCAAAGAAAACAAAGTATAGTATGTTCGGAAATTTCATGCTTCAAATAT